>WQVP01000051.1 GCA_009785765.1 Alphaproteobacteria bacterium
AAAACATTGTCGGTTGCAGTCTATAATCATTATAAAAGACACAGCGCCGGCATCGCAGGCGACATAGAGATTCAAAAATCAAACGTAATGTTAATTGGTCCGACGGGTACGGGAAAAACCCTTTTTGCACAGACTTTGGCACGTGTTTTAAATGTTCCGTTTGCAATTGCTGATGCAACCACTTTGACAGAGGCCGGATACGTCGGCGAAGACGTTGAATCTGTTTTAACACGTCTTTTACAAAATGCAAATTTTGACATAGACCGTGCACAAAAAGGAATTATATACATAGATGAAATTGATAAAATTGCACGGAAATCCGAAAACCCATCACTTACCCGCGACGTTTCCGGCGAAGGCGTACAACAGGCGCTATTAAAATTAATAGAAGGCACCATCGCAAATGTCAGCGCCGCATCCGGATCACGCAAACACCCAGGCGAAGCCACGGTAAGCATAGACACCAAAGGCATTTTATTTATTTGCGGCGGTGCGTTTGACGGCCTTTCAAAAATAATTGGCGCACGCACAAACGAACGTGCAGGCATTGGGTTCGGCGCAAAGGTTCAATCAAAAACTGAACGTGCGGAAACTTATAATCTTGACCGTGTAATTCCGGCCGACATTGTAAAATTCGGATTAATACCTGAATTAATCGGGCGACTTCCTGTGATTACCACGCTTACCGAATTGGACGAAGATGCATTAATGGAAATTTTGACAAAGCCGAAAAATGCAATTGTGAAACAATATACAGCAATGCTTGGCATGGAAAATGTACAATTAACAATAACCGAAGACGGACTTCGTGCGATTGCGGAATCTGCCACAAAGCGTAAAACCGGGGCACGTGGATTGCGGTCTATTTTGGAAAAGATATTATTGGAACCAATGTTTTATGCGCCGGATAAACCAGATTTAAAAGAAATCATAATTGACGCAGATGTTGTTGCCGGCACAAAACCCGCAACCGAAGTCATGGCAAAAAAGAAAGTTGCGTAATTAACTATGCAAAAGAACCAAGCCAACCCTCATACTCTACCCCCCCCCGCCCTTGCGATAATGTTCCTCCTCTCCCCTTGCGGGAGAGGATAGTTTTTGTTAGCGAAGAATGAGCGTTACAAAAACTTGGTGAAGGGTTCAATGTAGGGGCGTGTCGCACACGCCCGTTTAATTTTTCACACGCTGATATTCTGCGGGCGTATGCAATACGCCCCTACACCCCTCACCAAGCTTTGCTAAATGGCTTTGCCATTAAGCGCCGCTGTCCTCTCTCGAAAGGGGAGAGGATAAAATCGGAATAAAAAAACCGCTTTGCGCGGTTTTTTAATTATTTGCCGGGGGATTTCCATACACATGATAACGCCCATTTGAATCACGAACAATATGAACGTTTGTATATCCACCCCCTTGCTCTACACCCATAGCCTCTCGTGCTGATTCTATACTATTGTGCGGAGTTCCAGCACGAACAGTTCCTTCGCGCGCAGTTGTATTAGCAGTTGCATTATTTGTACCACTATGATTCCCCCCCCTCTACGTTTCCGCCTGTTCCAGACTGTTGTGGTGTTGCAGGTTGCTGTCCGGGTTGTTGCGGCACTGGTTGTTGTGCGCGGGTCAAATCTCCTTCTGCTTCTCTTAATTCTTGGCCTGCTTGATGTCGCTCGGTCGCACGACCTATTGCGCCGGATGTTACAAGACCCGTTGCTGTTCCAACTCCTGCGCCTGCGAATCCGTATACCGCCGCCGCTTGACCACGTGCATGATTGGCAAGATTTTCAAGATGCGTGGTAACATCCAATCCAAAAAATCCAGGCGTACACATAAATTCTGTGCCCGCATTAAGTGTGCGTGACGCCAATAATGTTCCGCCGCCCGGCACCTGGATTTCCGATGCCCTTGTGTGTAATTCAACATTGAATAAACAGTTCAGCGAACGCTGATCAAACATACCACCCGTGCGAATGCATTCGGCCTCCATTTGGGATAAAAGATTGCGCAACTCTGTCTCCCACATGGCAATATTACGTTCAGCGCCGCTGCGCAGTGCGGCAAATTTTTCAAGTGTACGTGTTTGAAGTCCGTTATCCATCGCACGACATTCGTTAAATATGCTTGCGCATGCGCGGATTGCGGCATCGCCCCCATTACGTGATAAACAGCGTGAAAAAGAACGGCCACCACATTCACGTAATATACATTGGTTATATCTGTTGGCGCAATTTCGTACGCTGTTAAAATTGCCCAGTGCACTTGCCGTATCACGGTCATTGCGCATCATTTGTCCGAATAGCCTTGCCTCTCTGCCACTGCAATTTGCATCACGTCCGCAACGTTCAAGCCGGCGACCCCATTCCAATTCGCTGTCGTTTGCGCAATTTGCAAAATTTTCGCCACACGCATTAGCCATACAGGTTCGCATCGCACTTTCACAAGTTGACACAGCGGCGGCCGTACCCGCAACCCATTGTTGTTCGGATACCATAAAGTCTGTATTAAATTCCGCCCACATTTCACGTATCCGACGTGCCGTCGTGGTATCAGCGCCCGCCCCGCCTGCACCATCCACATCTTGGAATAATATGGATACATTTAATGTTGGCGTGAATTGTATTATCTCTGGCTCTTCTGTTGCAACGGCAACTGCAGCGACTGTGGCAACTGCTTGACCTTGGGCAGTTGCGGCGGCGACTGCGGCCGGTGTTGGCACAGCCGCACGAACTGCAACACGGCCTGGTGCAACATTTGCGTTGGCTGCGGAAGTGCAAAAGATAAAGAGTGAAAGAAAGACTAAGTGAAAGAGTGATTTCACTTTAAACCGCTTTATAAAATTATTCTTTAACTTTTTCACTTATTCACTCTTTCACTTTATCTTACGCTTCTGCATGCGATATCAACGAATGCACACATATTCCTTGCGATATTTCGCTCTGACTCTCTGTCATGTCCGTTGCACCTGTTTGGCATATTTAAACATTGTGCGCCTATGCATTGATCCATTATGACGCCTTGTGCACAGCCTGTGCGAACACTGTTTATTCTTTCGGCGTTATCTGCGTCTGAATTTCTGATTGCGCGTGCGATAGCCTCGTCAAACGTATTAAAAAACAATAAACGTACGTCGTTTATACTTGTGCGAAATGCGGCCGTGTTTGTAGCAGTATCACACCTTGAATTAACCAGGCACACAGACCAATGATTATCAAATTGTGATTGCTCTTCGCAGCCGGACCAATTATTTCCGCATCGCTCGTCAATACAGCTGGTTAAATTATTTTCACATTCCGCATCTGACATGCGCACGGGCCCGGTGCGATTGGCACGTGATAAATTATCCGCAACGCCCCGGCATGAATTTTCAATTAAAGAGTAATAATTTTGCACAATATCACGAGGCGTACAACCAGGCAATAAACGTAAACACTCCGTACCCGCCCACGCAAAACGTGCATGCGGACTATTCGGACCGTCGGCTGGATTTAACGTAGTGGCCCCGGCTGGGATGCTTCGTATTTGTCTTGTAGTCTCTGCACGTGCATCGCCGCAAAGCGCACAGCGAATTGCATTGTCGCCAGTAATGCCAGCAACACACGCAGAATCAAGACATCGGATAAGATTTGGAACATGGCACGTCTGTGCATTTGCATTAAATGCAAAAAAAGCAAACACCAAAGCAAGCGGTAATAACATTCTCATTATGTATAATTATATCAGAAAATGCGTCCGAAAAAAACGGCAAAATATAAATATAGCGATAAAAGAATCAAATATATAACGCCTTTGCCTCTTGAAATTTTACCGTTATAAAATAAATCAAAACAAAGTATGGCCGTTGCGAACAACATTACCGGAATATGAAAATATAAAATAGAATGCGGCGCAGGCAAATTAATAAGCATGGCGCCCGTTGAAATAACAAGAACTATGTTCATAAAACAAGAGCCGATTATATTACCCACCGCAATCGCCGCTCGGCGCCGAAGGGCAGCTATGATGGTTACGATTAATTCTGGGATGGCCGTTGCGGGCCCGACCAAAAGCACGCCTGTTAAAACTTGGTTAATGTTATATATCTTGGCCACTTTTTCAACAGAATCCATAAACATCTCAGAACCCGCCCAAAGCATAATAATGCCAGATATTATTAAAATCAAAATCTTGTAATT
>WQVP01000052.1 GCA_009785765.1 Alphaproteobacteria bacterium
GATTCCCGCCCGAAGGTTTACCCCGGCGCAGGCCGGGGCGGGAATGACGTAAGAGATAAACCGCTCCTTACTATTTTCTATTTTCTATTTACTACTTACTCCTTGCTAATTACTAATTACTAATTACTAATTACCAATCGCCAATTACCAATTACTATTAATTATTATTCACAAAAAGACTTGACAAATTATAATTGTGTGCTAAATTATGACCGTAAACAAAAAAATAAAAGGTGAAGATATGGTTAAAAAAGACGCACTTAAAAACGCATCAGACCGCATCGCAGAAGAATCAAAAACCGTTGCAAGCGCAGCGGCTGCCCGCATGCGAGAGAAAATGACCACACCAGTTCGTCCGAAAAAATCGGCACCTGCATCCGTTAAAACCGAATCGGTTATTAAGGAATCAGGAACCATGAATCAGGAACCAGTACCTGCACTAATCGCTACAACTTCTCTGGCGCACGAATCACGAATCACGAATCACGAATCACGAAAATCCACCGGCCAACACATAGGCAACGGTATTGATTGGATAATTGCAAAAACTCGTGCGATTTTGACCTTTGTATTTATAACCTTGCCGACACGTTTTTGGAATTGGGTACAGCGTATTAATATTATCGGACTTGGCAATATTGCGTTGCTTTTGGCGATTATAATAATGTTTTCGTTATTAATAGGTCGTGTTTGGAACATGGGAGAGCGTACAGTATCATCCATGACCACAGAACGTACAGTTCGTGAAAGGCCGGCGGCACCAACGGCAGAGGCGCCAACAAGATTAAGAGTGCCTGCGAATGTTATTATTGATAAGAATGCGAATCGGATGACTGTGGAATTACCATTACAACCAATCGCACAACCAATCGTTCGCACAATCACAGAACGTCCACAACCAAGACGCATTGTTGCAGAACCTGTAAATCCGCACCTTCGTACAATCGGCGGTGGCAGAGAACAGGCGGGCCGTCTTGTGGCCAGAGTTTGGACACATGGCGATATGATTGTTGATGGGTCTCGTCCGGGCGATGGGAATCTTCGTGCTGGCACTTCTGTTCGTGGAAATTTATTCTTGCAAAACCACAGACGTATAACATTACCATGCGGCGTATTTATTGATGGCGACTTGCATGTTCGGAACGTGGGCTTGCTTCAATTTTGTAATGACTTTACAATAACGGGCAATATATATGTATCATCAAATTCAACTTTCGGACCAATTCCTCGCACTGCAAGATTGGGCGGAACGGTGATATTTTAACAATTAATCAAAGGAGAGAAATATGCCAAATTTCAAACAAAAATGGAATATAAGCAAAAGAATTATTAATTGGTTTTCACATAATCCAACGGTTGCAAAGGCTGTGAAAACAGGTGGAACGGTGCTTGCAGGCATAGGGACATTTGATACTATGATAAGCGGAAGCATAACTGTCGCTGGCGCCATAGCAATTTCGGCTGCTGCGTATCTTGCATATCTTGCGCATAAATCTGAAAAGGTTGCATCTGACAGAATTGCGAATGCCGCCCAAAAGGCAGAGCGGAGGCATGTCATACGTAATTATGACATGTGCGATTTAAAATTAAATTCAGGCAAATAATAAACGGGGAAATATTCCCCGTTTATTATTTGTATATACACGATGTATATACATCGTGTATATACAATTGCATTATAGGCATTCGCTCCTGTGGTTAAATTCACTTTGTTTTGATAATATTGCGGTATGAAAAGAACATTTTTTATATCTGTTATTTTAATATGGTTCGGAATTGTGGCGGCGCATTCCGCGCATAATCCGTTTTTTGTGGGGCATAGGCACCAAGTGGCCGCATCTTTTGGCATAGGTACCAATCACAGCTATATAATATCGCCGCCCACGAAATTTGTCCCGTTCACAGAATTTCATATCGCATACAGTGTGCCAAACGAATTCTTTTATTTTCCGGGCCGCATGTCCATAAATATAACGCAAACAGCCGGGTGGGGCGATCGGTACGGGTGGTATTGGTCGTCTTATTCTGTGCCGATTATGTATTTAACCCAAGACATAGCAATGATCTCGGGGCGCCGTTGGTATGCGGGGATTGGCGCGGGCGCAGGATTACAATGGATGGAAAATGACAGAATAGGGTCAAAATTCATAATGACGTTCCGGCCATTTATTGGATATCGTATTTCGGACAGGCTTGCGTTAGAGTTTTACATGCGACATTTTTCAAATGGGCATACGACGGATAATAATTATTCATATAATTTTTATGGATTAAGCCTCACTTTTAATTTTTAAATTTTTTTATTAACCGACATAGACAAGCCAAAAACAAGCTGTCCAATATATTGGACAGGACAATTTTTAAATTGAATTTTTACGATTTTTATTTGTATAATTATCAAAGAATTTCAAAAAGGAATATTAAAAATGACCGAACAAAAATCATATGTGATTAGCGCTTGGATTTGTGCCGGCAAAACTCACCTTGTAAAAAGCAATCCAAACGTTATAGAAGTGCTCAGTGGCGATTATAAATACCTTTTAACAGACGAACAAAAAAATATGCCGCAGGAAGCATTAAAATCTACGGAACGTGCAATCAACCCCGATTGGCCGGGCAATTATGCGGACGCAGTGGCAGAGGCTATGCAAAAATATCCAGTGGTCTTAGTGGCCCCTGGGAAAATTATTTATGATTTATTACGGGAAAGGGGTATTGACTGTATCTTAGCAGTTCCAAACACAGAAAGCGTGGAAGAATATAAAAGACGGTCCAAAGAGCGGGGCAATAATGACGAGTTTTTGAAAAGAATTGAAAACAGTTTAAAAGGCGATGCGGCCGAAATGATGGCCGAACCAAACAAAAAAATTATACTTAAAAAAGATGAATATCTTGCGGATGCACTTTTAAGAGAAGGCATTATTTAATCCATAGACAAACTTTATAAGGCAACAAAATGACTGACAGCAGTATAGTCCGCTTTTCTAATGAATCTGATCTGGAACAATTGAAAGAAGTATCGGAATTATTTGAACAATACATTCGTCAAATCGGAGGAGATTCCAGATACACTTATGAGATGCTGCAAAATCCTGTAATGCGCACGCTTATAGCAGAACAAGACGATAAAATTAATGGGGTAATTTCTTTTTATAATGGAGCTTCTGTGGATGCTGGAAAAATTTACAATATTGCATTTCTATTTATAAGGCCAGAATATCGTGGAAGCAGAATAATCATGCTTTTGTTTAATGAATTGAAAAACATAGCAAAAAACGAACAAGTTAAAAGTTTTATATTCAGTGTTTACGGACAAAATAAAAATGCAGCCAGATTATACAAGCGTATCGGCGCAAAATATATGTCCGATGAAAATGAACATTTTATGTTCCTAGATATTTAATTGGCCGTCTATTATAGTAGACAAGTTGGTACAAATAACTGATTACTGATTACTGATTACTGGTTCTTCTTTAATCTCTGTCATTACGCATCCGGTGGTTAACATGACGCTTGCCGTTGATGCGGCGGACAAAAGGGCGGTCGTTACAACTTTGGCCGGGTCAATTACGCCCATAGAAACCATGTCGCCGTATTCACCTGTGCTGGCGTTATATCCAAAATTATAATCATCAGATTCCAATATTTTTGAAATAATTGTGGCCGTGCTGTCGCCCGCATTTTCAATTATTTGTGATGCCGGTGCACTTAACGCCGCACGCACAATTTCAATTCCGGTATTGATGTCTGCATTCGCACCGGCAAGTTTGTCCAGCGCCGCACGTGCACGCAATAATGCAATTCCGCCGCCCGGTACGATGCCCGATTCAACGGCCGCGCGTGTTGCGGCAAGTGCGTCTTCTACTCTGTCTCGTTTTTCTTTAACCTCTATCTCTGTCATGCCGCCGACCTTTATTACGGCCACTCCGCCGACAAGACGGGCAAGGCGTTCCGCCAATTTCTCACGATCATATTCAGACGTTGTTTTGTCCAACGTATGGCGGATTTCATCCGCACGTCGTGCGACCAATGCGGCGTCGCCCATGCCGCCTGTGATTAATGTTTTGTCTTTATTGATGACGACTTTTTTTGCGCCACCAAGAACCGCCGGCGTTATATTATCCATCGTCATGCCCATGTCA
>WQVP01000053.1 GCA_009785765.1 Alphaproteobacteria bacterium
ATATTGGTCTAATATTAAAAAGAGAGAGAGCAATTTAAGGTTGTTGTTTTGACCCGCTCTGAAACGGATGTTATTAATATAGATGCTTATAATAGGCTTGCGCCGCTTTACCAAGAGCGTGTTGCGATGGCCGGCCGTTATCCGGTGTTAAAGCCCATCGTACTTGACAATGGCGATGTCAGACGGTTCTTTTGCATAGATTTTTCTCAATATAATTTTGAATTGGCTTTTATTGATTTTGCGGCCCGACGGGGTTATAACGGCGGCGCTATGTTGGATATTGGGTTTGGCGCTGGGCACACATTACGATACTTTTCGGATAATGGATATAAAACAACTGGTATAGATTTTTCGCCGGAAATGTGCAAGGTCGCCAAGTCTGTAAGCCCAAAATCAGAAATAATATGCGATAATATATTTAATGTTAATCTTGGTACAGACAGGTTTAATGTAATAGTGATGAGCTCTATGCTTTGCCAATTATCCACAAAAGATGCCAAAGCATTGCTTGCAAAGGCAAGAGGGGCGTTGAAAATGAATGGCCGCATTTATGCATCCACATCCATAGAAGATAATAATCATTCCGGAGTATTTTTAAAAGAGAGTGTTGGTACGACAAGCATTAAAAATCCATCTATTTCAAGATTTCGTACAAATTATACGATAAGTGCATTTGTTGAGTTGCTGGAATCGTCTGGATTTGACATAGAAATGCCATTCATATCATCTGAAAAATCCGATGATACAGAAAGACAATTCCAAGGATACATATGTGAAAAATACCCAAGTTTTTATAATGAAAAAATGCAAAAGCATATAAGACTTGGGAAATAGCTATAGTTCTTTATGCATAGATTTTATCACGTTGCGCACGCACAAAAAATTACAGAAAATGAATTAGGAAAACAGAGCTGCCGTTGTATAGTTGATAGCTGCTAAGTATGCAAGTGTAAAAAATAATGACGGTTGGACGGTTGATAGCCGGCAAGTATGCAGTATGAAAAAATAATGCTTGATTTTATCCCCCTAGGGGGCTAGGGTGATAAGTGTGTGAATATTAAATATAGTAAATATAGTAAATAAGGTAAGGAGAAAAATATGATGAATTTATACAAAGCGTTTTCAAAGATTAAAACCGAGAAACAATTTAATGCGTTTATGGCGGATTTAATGACCCCGCAAGAATTACGAATAATGAATGCAAGGTGGCGTATTGCACAGTTGTTGTGGAATACTCATCGCGAAAGAGTAAAATTAATACCAGATGGCGGAAACAGAAAGCGTGTTGCAAAATCCAGTATTGGGCTGTCCCAAGAAGATATTCAAAAACAAACAGGCGTTGCAAAAAACACAATCACAAAAGTTTCTATATGCTTGTTTGAAAATAAGAACAACGGGTATCGCAGCGTTTTACAGTAATGCACCTTTCTGTATAGCTGTATAGAAACACTATAGATGCGCTTTTAAAATTTATAGAATGAGCGATTTATCCCCCTAGTCCCCTAGGGGGATAAATTTATACATATAGTCAAAATGTAAGCGAATAATAGCGAATAATAGTGTAATAAAAAATAGGCAAAATCAAACAAAGTAAAGTATAGTTGTTTTATAATTTAATCACATCTTCAAGATATTCGCCAGGCCTGACAAAGATAATTTCTTTACCTGTACCCGTGGCGTAATCCAATACTTCTTTGTATCGGGCACCCAGGTTTTGATTTATATATTGTTCGTCATCACTGCGATTTATATAATCCAGGCGCAATTGCCCAAGGCGTTCCGGCGCAGGCATTATGAACGTGTAATCGGTTATGCCAAGTTTGTCCAACAAGTCATATCCGTCTTTTTTTGGAACCAAGACAAGTACGTCTTTGAATTGCGCAGAATTGCGGACAAATTTATAAAGGTTGTTCGGCCATTCTGGGTTTTGCTTGTCAACTGGGACTCCGCGGTAATTTGGATAATCTTTTCGGCCTATGAACTGTGCAAGGCTTTGGTCTTTGAAAATCTTTGTTTCAACATCCAAGATTTTTGGATTTTTTTGCGCCAACGTTGTTTTGCCAAGTCCCGGATAAACAAAATATACACGATTATACATGGTTAATTTCTTTTTATTGCGCATGCAAATATAGCGGTTCCGGCGATGAACATAATTGCGGACAAAAGCATTCCCATGGACAGCCAAGACGTGCCCCAGATAAATCCGATGTGTGCATCCGGTGCACGGAATTGTTCGCCTATGATGCGAAGCACGGCATAAGTCATGCCGAATATGCCGGCAAGAGCGCCCGTCCGTTCACGAAGCCTTGTAAATTGCCAAAGTGCAAACATTATTATAAAAAGCAATGCACCTTCCAGTGCCGCTTGGAATAGGGGGCTTGGGTATCGTGCGACTTGGTCGGCGGCGCCATAAAATACAACTCCGAATGTGCTGTCGGTTGGGCGTCCCATAACCTCCATATTAATAAAATTCGCAATCCGTCCAAAGAAAATGCCGATTGGAAATATAACGGACAGAGTGTCAAAAATTTGTAGGGGCTCAATGCTTGCGCCCGCGGGCGTATGCAATACGCCCCTACGATTATAACAAAACAACCACACTGCAATTATAACACCGATTAATCCGCCGTGAAATGCCATGCCTCCTTGCCAAATGGCCAGTATTTCCAACGGGTGTGCAAGATAATAAGACAAATTATAAAATATAACATAGCCAAGTCGCCCGCCCAATATAACGCCCAAAACAAGATACATTAATAAATCATCGGCTGTATCTTTGGTCGCCCAACCACGTGCCATCCACTTGAACATAAAAAGCCCGATAATAAACGATACTATGTATGCCAGTGCGTACCAATGCACGCCGAATCCAAATATAGTGAATGCGATGGGTGAAAATTGTGGAATTACTATCATACTTGACCTTTTGTTGCTTTTATACTATATTAGATGGGCAAATAATAAAAGGAGAAAATTATGCGCATAAAAGTACCAACTCGTGCTGCGGGTAAAAAGGCCCCGGCGCAAGACATGGCGAAATTCTTACAGGGTGTGTTTATGATGATGTTCGGCGCTGTTATGTTGACGGCTGTATCATCTGTTGTAACCATGGTTTGGGGATTGCCGTTAATTATTAACCAAGCAACAGGCGGATTTAATTTCATATTTTACGCCCTTATGTTTGGCGGACTTGGATTGGCCGTCTTTACTCAGGCGCGCGTGTTCCACATGGATCCAAAAATGGCGGGCGGATTGCTGGCCCTATATTCAGTCATGATGGGCGTTGTTTTGACCCCATTAATCGTCAGCGCTCTATTTTTAAACCCGGCATCAATTTGGCAGGCATTTTTCTTGGCTTCTGCGATGTTCGGAGCAATGGCATTATTCGGATATAAAACCGCACGCGATTTGTCATTCCTTGGGATATTCCTTTTCATGGGTATGATAGGTCTTATCTTGGTCGGAATTATGTCAATGATTTGGCCGCTTGGATCCGGCACTATGACAATCGTTGCATTAATCGGAGTATTGGTGTTCGCATTGTTCACAGCATACGGAATGCAAGGTTTAAAGAAAATATATCCACAAATGGCCGACAGATATGGTCAAAACCAATTGGCCGTTTTGGGTGCATTACAATTGTATATTTCATTCATCGCAATGTTCCAATACATATTGATGCTGTTAAATAGAAGGTAATAAAAATGGCTTATAAAATCACAGAAAATTGTGTCGGATGCGCGGGATGCGCAGGCGCATGCCCATTTGATGCAATCAAAAGAAAAGACGATGGCAAATTTGAGATTGACCAATCGCTTTGCGAAAAATGTGGCGCATGCGTAAATACATGCCCGGTTGATGCAATAATCGCAGAATAAAAATCCCGCCATTCGGCGGGATTTTTATTTTGATTTTGTTTTTATTTGTTGTAATATGCCTTGAAATAAAAGGATAAAATCATGCCAGCAAAAAATGTTAATGATATAATCGCATTATGCAAACGTCGCGGATTTGTATTTACCGGGTCTGATATATATGGCGGGCTGGCGGGGTCTTATGACTTTGGGCCTTATGGCGTAGAATTAATGAAAAATATCCGTGAATCATGGTGGAATGCCATGGTTTATCA
>WQVP01000054.1 GCA_009785765.1 Alphaproteobacteria bacterium
CGGTTGAATCAAAAAATGGCACAAAACAAGAAGAGCCATTTGCCATAGCTGTTCGCCAAATACAAATAAACCTTGAAAGAGGTATGTCTTTTCCAGACGCCGTACGGCCATGGGCAACACCAAACGAAACATTAATGTTGTCGGTTGGTGATGTATCGCGACTTTCGGTTGCGCTTGATAATGTGGTACGTGTCGGCGAAGGCATGGGGCGAATTCGTAATGCGATGCGTGATGCGATTGCGTATCCTTTGTTTTTGTTTGCACTTACATTTCTTATAATTATTGCGGTTGGAATATACCTTGTGCCACCTTTGGCAGAGGCTGCGGGCGGTGATATTATATGGCGTGGTGCGGCGGCATACTTGGTCAGCGTCTCTGATTTTGCAAATTATTATTGGATGTTTATTTTGGCCGGCATAGGCACATTTGCATTGATTGTTTGGATGTCTCTTGCGAATTGGACTGGCCGTATTCGTTATTTTTTTGATGATGTTCCGCCTTGGTCTATTTATAAAATATCAACATCTGTTGGATGGATGATGACTTTGGCCGCCATGGTGCAAAGCGGTACACCGATTCCGGTTGCTATTCGTGTTTTATCAGACGGGTCAAAGCCATATCTTCGTGATATTTTGGACAAAGCAAACATGTTTATTGCAAACGGAGATAATCTTGGTACGGCGCTTTTACACACAAAATCCAATTTTCCAAACGAAGACATTGTTGGCGATTTGGTTATTTACGCAGAGATGAACGGCTTTGATGAAAACCTGTCCAAAATTGCAAATGATTATCTTGAAAATTCTGTTCGCCGGATGGAGCGTATTTCAAACATGATGAACAGCTTTGGAATTATTGTTGTGTCATTGGTTATTGCGTGGGTTGTATTTGGTACTTTTGAAATGCAAGAACAGATAACACAGGCGATTTCGTAATCCGTAACCCGTTATCCGTAGTCCGTGTTTTTATAACTGATAACACATTGTTTTTTTGTGTAAAAAACAATGTGATTTTGGTGTATTTTTCTTGCAAAAAACCAGTGTTTTTGCTATATTTTCAATGTTTAAAATTACTGTAAAAGTACGGACTACGGATAACGGGTTACGGATTACGATAAAGGAAAAAAAATGAGTGAAAAAACGAATGTAAACACAGAATACGGCGCAGATTCTATTAAAGTTTTAAAAGGGTTAGAGGCTGTAAAAAAACGTCCCGGAATGTATATCGGAGATGTGTCGTCTGGCGCCGGACTTCATCACATGATTTACGAAATTGTAAATAATTCCATAGACGAAGCCATGGCAGGTCATGCGGACACAGTTTATATATCATTGAATGCGGACGGATCTACAACAATTCGTGATAATGGTCGTGGAATTCCATTTGCTATTAATTCTGAAACTGGCCGGTCGGCCGCCGAATTAATCATGTGTGAATTACATGCAGGCGGAAAATTTGATAACGAAGGCGATGGCGCATACAAAGTATCCGGCGGACTTCACGGTGTTGGTGCATCGGTTGTTAATGCGCTTTCCACTTGGCTTCATTTGCGCATTTGGCGTGATGGGCAAGAAGTTGAAATGAAATTTGCTGATGGTATTATGACCCAAGACCTTACGGTGTTATCCAATGATATCGGCGATAAAAAAGGTACAGAGATTACATTCCTGCCAAGTCCTGCGACATTTACAACGGTGGAATTTTCATTTGATACCGTAGAGGCTTGGCTTCGTGAGCAGTCATTTTTAAATGCGAATGTAAAAATTATTCTGGAAGATTTGCGCACACCAGAAAAAACAACACGTGAATTCCACAGCAAAGACGGGCTTAAAGGTTTTGCGATTTATCTTAACAAGGCAAAAGACAAATTAACGCCAGAGCCGATACACATAGTACGCAAGGTTTCGGACACTTATGTAGAGATAGTCTTGGAATGGACCACAGCGTACAGCGAAACATCGCTTTGTTATACCAACAATATTCCAAACCGTGATGGCGGAACGCATTTGGCGGGCTTTCGTGCGGGACTTACACGTGCGTTAAATAAATATATTGCGGAAAAAAATACCAAGAAAGACCTTGCTCTGGCCGGTGAAGATTTCCGTGAAGGATTAACGTCTATTGTTTCTGTAAAAATCCCAGATCCAAAATTTTCATCTCAAACCAAAGATAAGCTTGTATCCGGCGAAGTGCGCCCGGTTGTTGAATCTGCGGTTGGCGAAATGCTTTATGAGTTCTTGGATGAAAATCCGTCTGTTGGTAAAGCCATTATTGATAAAATAATAGAGGCCGCCGCCGCAAGAGAGGCCGCACGCCGTGCACGTGAATTATCACGCAAAAAAAATGGACCAGACCTGAATGTGATATCTGGCAAGTTGGCACAATGTTCAGAGCGTAATCCAGAAAAATGTGAGCTATTTATTGTAGAGGGAGATTCCGCAGGCGGTACCGCAAAACAAGGTCGCGACAGAAAATTCCAAGCGATTTTACCACTTCGTGGAAAAATACTAAACGTAGAGCGTGTAAGATTTGACCGCATGTTGTCATCGGATTCTATTGGTACATTAATCTCTGCACTGGGCGCTGGCATAGGGACAGACGATTTTGATGTTGAAAAAATACGCTATCATAAAATTGCAATTATGACGGACGCTGATGTTGACGGCGCTCATATCCAAACACTTCTTTTGACATTCTTTTATCGCCACATGCCCGAAGTCATAGAGCGTGGATATTTGTATGTTGCAAAGCCGCCTCTGTACCGTGTGTCCCGTGGCAAAAGCGAGCGATATATCCAAGACGACAAAGAAATGGATAAATATCTTATGGAGGTTGTTGCAACGGATGGCTCTATTACATTGGGTGATGGCACGCAAATTGCCGGCAATGATGCTGTACGTGTATTACAACTTTGTCAAAATGCAAAAAATATTTTAATGCCTTTGTCCGGAATTATGCCGCTTCGTTTCATAGAGGCGATAATGCTTTCGGATAAAAATCCAGATCGCATAGAAAAATTATTAAACAGCCAAGAAATGGAATTTGAACGTGGATGGACTTGTAAAAGCGATGCCACAGGTATAACAATTTCGCGCACACTTCGTGCAGTGGAAGAGTCATATTTTATGCCGGCAGACAAAATGAATTCGCCGGAAGCCTCTGCGTGGGAGCGTATGAATGGTCGCAGCGAATTAATTGAAATGTTTGCATCCCCAATAACTCTTCGTGTAAAGACCAAGGAAACAAAGGTGTCCACAGCATCCGGGTTATTGTCATTTGCGTTTGATTATGCAAAGACGGGGCTGTCAATACAGCGATACAAAGGTCTTGGCGAAATGAATGCGGAGCAATTATGGGAAACCACAATGGATCCAAATCACAGAACTTTGTTCCAAATAAAAATTAATGACGCCGCACGTGCTGATGAAGTATTCTCTATGTTAATGGGCGACGTTGTTGAACCACGACGTGAATTTATTGTAGAAAATGCATTGAATGCAAAGGTGGATATTTAATTGCGTCAGTGCCAGTGTCCGTGTCAGTGATTTAACGCTATACGGACACCGGCACTGACACCGACACGAAAGAGGTTATTATGAAATTCAAGCTCTTATATTTTGGCGAACTGCGCACCAATCCAAAAAAGCGCGCACAGCACATAACCGATATTCGTATGCAATTTCATCCGCAACTAAAAAAGCTTGTAGAGCACTCGCCTTGGAATAATTTGCAAAAACACTTGGTGCCCAATCCCAGTAAATCACCGGTGTTCACGAAACATGTGGGCGGAATGGATTTTAATCCAATAATTACTCCGCATCTTAAACTTATATGTGAATTGGAAATACACCTGTTGCATCCAGAAATTGTTGGTGTTGCGCGCGCAGATATTGATAACCGAATTAAGACACTTATGGATGCGCTTCGTTGTCCGCAAAACGAACATGAAATTGGCGAAAATCAACCACGGAATATGGGGCCGGTTTATACTTTGCTTGAAGATGATTATTTGGTGACACGGATTTCGGTTAATACATCGCACCTTTTGGCGCAAGACATCATAGGCGAAATTACAAATAAAAAATCAAACGGCGATGA
>WQVP01000055.1 GCA_009785765.1 Alphaproteobacteria bacterium
CAGGCGTACTGGGCGGCGTAATCGGAAACCATTTAATAGACAATCGTGAAAACAGAAACCAAAGACGTGAAAGACGTTGTACCGAAGGCGGCGGAAACTGGGCAAACCGGATGTGCAGTTGTGCGGCACGTGGCCAAACATTTGTCTGGAACGGAACACATTGCATAAACATCGGAATTGAAGGGCCCAGCGTACAACAACAAACCGTAATTAATAATGTTATTAATATTGGCCGGGAATTTGAAAATCAAACCGGAAATACTGTGAACAGAATTGATAGAGAAAATAATTTTGATCCACGCCAAACATTCGGATCATCGGTCGCCGCATACACCAGAAATGTTAACGCCGCCGTCGCCGCACTTCCTGCGAACGATCCGCTGCGACCTGTTATATTTACCGGACGTGATGGTAAAATTGCCGGTCAACAACAACGCATAGATGATGCAACCGAAGACAGAGGCTCTGTTGGCGGTGGCGCAGGCGTCGCCGCCGTCGGTGGTGCAATTGGAAATGTGGTTGGTGGTGGTGGCAATAATGCTGGCTCTGGACTGAACCTTCAAGGTATTGGGAATCTTGCAGAGCGTGGGCTTTCTGGCCTTGGCACAGATGGCCAAAGCGGATTCCAACAAGCCGCCCAGGGACTTTTAAATAGATAATAGTTAATAGCGAATAGCTAATAATTATTGTAATTTGCCTATTGACCATGGGGTCCAGACAAAAAAAGATGTCGGCAACGCCGACACCACAATTATTCATTATTAATTATTCATTATTCACTTGCCGGCGCTTCTGGCACAGGTTGTTCCTGACCCGGGCGAACACGTTCTGCACGTGAAATACGGCCACGGTTTAAATCATATGGTGTCATCTCTACTTGGACTTTTTCGCCCACGTTAACCCATATTCTGTTTTTACGCATTTTACCGCAAACAGTTGCGATAATTTCATGCCCATTTTCAAGGCGAACTTTAAACATTGTATTGGGCATTTTATCAATTACTTGCCCGTGAAAAACCATTACTTCGTCTTTTGCCATTTTTATTCCAAGTGTTAGTGATTAGTGTTAGTGATTTTATATATATTATATATTTAAAAAAAATGCAAGAAAAAACCGATTTCACTGGCACTAACCACTAACACTAATCACTAAAATATGATATAATACAACTGTATATGAAAAGGATATTAATTCCATTTTTTTGGCTCGTATTAATTGCGCCGGTGTTTGCGCATGCATCGCCACGTGGTATTGACTCGCCGATGCGACAAACAACTGTGGCAGCCGACACATCAAGAAGTGCAGCACCCACAGCAATAACCGCAAGATCCGCAACAACCGTACCCGGACGCACCGCCGCACGTGGCGGAATGGGTATAGAGGCCCGGGCCGCACAAAATATCGCCGCCAGAAGTGCAACTCCGACCAGAAATGTAATCCCCGCCAGAGCCGCCCAGACGCCAACCGTTGCAAGAGGAGCAATTCCGCAACAAAGAACTCCCTCTTCTCAACCATCCGTCGCAAATCATCAATCATCTGTTGCACGAAGCGCCGCACTGCCACGAAACGTTGGCACAGAAGCCATATCGTCAGACTATAATTCTTGTCGCAATGCATATTTTACATGCATGGATCAATTCTGTGCACAAGCGGACGAACAATTCCGCCGTTGTGCATGCAGCCCAAGATTAGAGGCTTTGCGAGCAAGAGAACGAACTATAAGTCAAACAACCGGGCAACTTGCAGACTTTGTTGATATAAATATCCAAGCCATTGAAATGACCACAGGCGAAGTCCGTGCAATGGCAACCGCAACCGCCGGCGAACTGGAAGCCATGCGAAGAGACGACCAATCGCAAAGTGCAACCGCATTACAAAATATAACAGACGTACTTACCGGTGCACGTCAACATGCGGCGCTTTCCACCGCTGGACGCCTGGACATAGCGGGCGATATTTCACAAATATTTTCTGGGAACCACGATTTCATCGGTGTTGCAGACATTTCACAATTAACCGGCACAAGGCTTTTTGAACAAGTGCACGCACAATGCATAGAAATCGCACGCCCATTTTGTCCAAACCAAAATACTCTTAACATGGTTGTTGCCGCATACGGCATGGCAATTGAACAAGATTGCAACACCGTATCTGTGGCCATAGATACCCGTCAACTTGACACAATGGCGGCCGTTCGTGCGGTTGAGCGTGAAATGCAGTTGGCACGATTGGACACGTTTGACGCACAAAATGCCACCGACATTAATGAATGTATCGCACAGGTAAGACGTGATATAACACAGACAAACGTATGCGGCCCGGGCTTTGTGCGATGCCTTGACGTTACAGGACAATTCCTTTCGGCATCAACCGGGAACCCTATTCTTTCGCCAAATTTTTACCAGCTTGAAAATCTTATTAACCTTTCCCACGATACAGACGACAATCACAACGCACAATTTATTATAATGCTTGAAAGACATCGTGCGCATGCTGATCGTGGACTTTCTACTTGCCGATTGGTTGCAGATCACGTATGGGAAGAATTTGTAAGACAGGCATTAATTGAAATAAGACAGGCCCAAATCGCACGTGTCCGCAATGTTCGTAATGAATGTCTTGATACGCTTAATACTTGTTTTGATGAAAATTTACAGAATCTTCGTGATTTCAGCGGAATGGAAGAACAGGTATTATTGGGCTCTCGTGTTGAATTATCAGAGGCTCTTTGTCGGCGTCATCTTGACATGTGCGTAAATCTTTATGGCCAGCCAAACAATTTAATCGCACACATGCGAAGCGTCGGCACAACAAGAATCGCAGAGGGATGCCGGGGGTCATTACAAGGATTCGTAGAAACAATATGTATGCCCATCGGCGCAGATGCACAAGTTAACGGATTCCCATGGGGATGCCGTGTACATCCAGCGGGCCTTGCAAGCATAGCCATCGGCGACACCATGGTTGGCGAACGCACGACATTGTTTACATTACTTATAGAACATGCCAGAGATCATTGTATGCGACCAACATATAGAGACGAAGATATCCCAGCGCAAGTATTCGCAGACGTCACACAGGTATGGTCTGATACAGTTTCAAGAATACGCACACAATTAAGAGATACATGTACTGGCGCACCTCATAATGGAACATGGATGCCTGACGCCCACCAACAAAGCGACCCCGCCCAAATACCACTTGGCCAAGACCCCCCATGGGGATGGTGCAGACGGCCATAAATTAACACTCTCTATTGAACACAATACAACTATGTGATATAATAAAAAATATGAAAAACATATCTTTAATCTTTGCCGGATTTTCTTTGCTTTTCATAGCGTCCGCTGATGCTATGAATTGGTGGGAGCGACCAACCATTTGCCAGGCCGTTCCATTTACAGAAGTTTGTCCAGGCGCAGGCGGCCCCGGATTTGAAATGCAAATGTGGGATACGACCGGAATATCACCAACCCAGGGATGCTGGGGCGTTCGTCGTATTTGCAGAGAGGCCTTTTTAATAGAACCAACCGACCCCAGAGATGATTATATCGCACGCCCACGCCATTCAACTTTGACATCTATGCAGATTCGCTCTGAATTTACTATATACAGCACAAATGAAATAAATGCTTTTAACGCAGAGCGTGGATGCTATGGCGTCCGCCTTATGGCCGCTGACTCTACCAGAGCTGTGTGTACTCCGTACCGCACAACTCCCGTGTGGTGCCCGGATGTCGCAGAATCTTTTCCGCATATAAATTGGGAACGTGTTGGCACAGGCTATATGTCTTGCACGGAAAATCCAACATGTCGTGAATTGGCTGAACGTGGATGGGTTGCTATGCGTGGCGCAAATTGTTATGGCCGGGAATTCCCATACGACAACGGTCTTGGATATTTCATAGAATGCCCATCGGATATAAACGAACAAGCCGCAACCCGCATAGTACGACTTAATACCGCAGGCGTTGTAAATCAATCAACGGGCGAGAGACGGCCAGACGCCGGCGGACAACCCCCAAGACGTGCACCACAATTC
>WQVP01000056.1 GCA_009785765.1 Alphaproteobacteria bacterium
AATCTCGCTTTTACAAGAATTTGCGCCGGACGGAACTTGGAACACAGAAATAGAGCGCATACCCTATGAAACCGCAATGCTTAAATACGGTTCTGATAAACCGGATCTTCGCATTCCGATTGAAATATCTGATGTGTCTGAAATATTTCGCGATTCAGAATTCACAATTTTTGCAGATGCTGTAAAGGCCGGCAAAGTTGTGCGTGCAATTCCGGCGCCAAAAACGGCCGGAAATCCACGTTCATATTTTGATAAATGTGAAGAATTTGCAAAGACAGAGCTGGGTCTTTTGGGCCTTGGGTACATAGTGTTCGGCGAAGAAGAAGTAAAAGGGCCGATTGCAAAAAAATTAACACCCGAGCAAATTGAATCAATTCGTGTCAAGGCCGGCGTTTCAAAGGGCGACAGCATTTTCTTTGTATGCGAAGAAAAAACAACTGCGGCAAAAGCGTCCGGAAAATTACGTAAAAGATTCGGCGCAGAGATTGGATTAAATCCACGTGAATTTAAGATTTGCTGGATAGTTGATTTTCCGTTTTATGAAAAAGACGAAGAGTCCGGCCAAATCATGTTCGGACACAATCCGTTCGGATTGCCCCAGGGCGATATACAAAACCTTGATTTATCAGACCCGCTTGCATTAAAAGCTATTCAGTATGACTTTGTTATGAACGGCGAAGAAATCGGTGGTGGCGGATTACGCAATTATTGCCGTGAAACCATGGTAAAATTATTTGCAATTGCAGGATATGATGAACAAGTTATCATTGATAAATTCGGCGGAATGTACGAAGTGTTTAAATACGGCGCCATACCAACCGGCGGCATAGCATGGGGTATGGAGCGCATAGTTTGTCTGTTGCTGGACGAGCCGAACCTTCGTGAAATAACCGCATTCCCACCGAATCAAAAAGGGCAAGATCTTATGATGGGATCGCCGAATACTCCGACGGAAATACAGCTGCGTGAGACTCATATCCAATTCAGAAAGAAAGGATAGTTAAGAGGTGTTTTAAATTAAGAACGATTGCCTAGGCAATCGTTCTTGTTTAAGGCGCACGTTCACACGTGTTAAAATTGATGCATGAGTGAAAGAATTGAATGTATTGCAAACCGTCTTAAACTGAGTCCTTATCAGTCTTATATTCTTTTGTTGAATAAACATAAATATAAACTGGACGGTCTTCAAAAACGGGGTGAGGTTTTATACGCACCACACCATTGCAATGCAGCGCACGATACAAAGGATTTGTTTGCGAAGGTTTTAACCGGTCCACGTGCCGATTTAATAGGAAGCGAGCGCATGCTTGTCGTCGGACAACGTGGCATTAAACTTTATGATACAGGTTATTATCGTGCGGCCGACATGCACGGAAATCAATATTACGGCGATGCGAATGGTGCGCCGATAAATAAGAGTTTGTTTGAGAATTTGCTGGGGTTGTGAAAATCAATTCATCCTGAATCAATTTTTATCCGTATACTTGGAAGATTAAAACCTATCATGTATCCGTGTAAATTCACGCATAAAGTCGGGATCAAAATTTCGCATAATCTCGGCCACGTTGAAATCACGACCGCCGCCGCCCCGAACCTCTATTCTCACAGGCTCTGGCACAGGACTTGTCCCACGTAATAATATTTGTAATTGTGCACGTATGCGGCCGCCCCTTGTTTGTATGTGTCCGGTGTATTCTGTATGGCGTGTGCGTGCGGTAAGCGGCTCTGTCGTTTGAAACACTCCATCATTATAGCGCCCAACTATGTGAAGGGTTTGAAGCCGAGATGTTCCGCCCGCCAAAGCATCGCCAAGTCGCATAGAGCCGTCCATTCTTGTAATCGTTGCAACTTCGTCAAACAATCTGTCGGTGCCAAAGCCTATTAAAAATCCGCCTGTAAATGTTGCATCAACGTCGCCCGAAATATTCCGCCAAAAATCATTTGCGGTAAAGCCGCTGGTGATAAAATTTGCACGGCCTGACACAACTGTGTCTGCGATATTAAGCGCCGCTGTGTCCGGCAACAACGTGCCCATTAATGGAAAGTTTGTTGCCTGTACGGATATGTGATATTGCGCCGCCCGACGTTCAAGAACAAGTATCAGATTCCCACGTTCATTATCAGTAATAGACATAGTTTGCCGCCCGCCAATTAACGAATAGTTAAATAAGTCATACGATATTCCACGCCATATAATCCTTGCGGCGCTTAATGAAACATTGGTGCCAAGGTTAAACGGCACAGTCAAAGGCGCAGCCGTTGTGAATTTTAACGCACCATAGTTTTCCAAATAATTTGGATCAATAATCGCATCAAGATCCAAAACATCTCCGTGCAAATCAAAAGATATTCCATCAAACGTGCCAGAGAAAACCATGTTGCCAACCTGAATGTTCAGGTCTGAAATATGCGGCCGCATATATTGTCCTGTGATACGAATTTGTTCGTTCGGACGAATAGACGAAAGGTCGGCCCGTGGCGCAAACAAAGATATGACAGAGTGCGCCCGTCCGGTCAATTCAAATTGATTATTGTCATGAACAATCAAGTGCCATGTGCCTGCATCAAATACAAACGATATAATATTTTCGCTTAATTGTGCATGGGTAATATTACCGCGCACATTCATAACCTGTGCGGGAAGCGAAGATAAAATCCCAGGATGAATGGGCATGTCTGCCAGTGTTGTGTTGGACATGTTATGGTATTCAAGGCTTTTCCCGTGCGTTCCAACGGTTGCTGTTCCGTGCACTCCGTCGGCCAAGTTAAATGATATAACGCCGCCTGTGCGTCCGAAAAGATTTGACATACCATCTTGTAAATTAAAGAATGATTCGTTGGTTGCACTAAGATTTTCTGAATTTATATAAAGCATAAAATCATATTCATTTACAATTAAATTTCCATGCGCTGAAAATGTTGCATCCCTATATGACCAAGGGGCGCAAGAAAACCGATGCCTGTTTCCAGATAATAAACATCTGCCGGAAAAATCCGGTGTTTGGATTTGTGTATCAAGATTATCTGCGATACCGCCAATCATATTCCCACGCAAAGAAAGATTTATATTTTCGCCTGTGAATTGTAAATCACGAATCTCTGTTGTGTTGCCTGTGTGTCGTGTGCGAACACGAATTCTGTCTGCGATAAAATAATCTTCGCCAGACCATAAATTTGGAATTATAAAACGACCGTTCCCTGAAAAAGTTATATCAGAATTTTGAAGAAAGTCTGAATATCCACCAAGAAAAGAAAAGTCTATGTCCATGTTGTTGGCAACAAGGTTTATGCGGCGCATGTCGCCCGTTATTTCAATGCTTCCCGTTATGTCGCCGTCGGATGTGTTTGCCACGATATTGGAAAGAGATATGGCGCTATAACTGACCACAAAGTCTGATTGAAAGTGTATGCGGCCGTTAATTTGCGGAAAATCAAATCCAAAAAAGCGATTGACGTTCGGCACATCCAACGACATGTTGCCAATCCCGACAAGATTATTATTTTCATCTGTTTGTAATTGGCCTCTTGCGGAAAGCCGGGCGCTTTGGTTTGTTATAACGAAATAATTTCCATCCGTCTGCATTGTGTATCTATGTTCGCCAAAACGAATAGAGCCGTTAAAACGATTGTTGCGTAATACTCCGTCTATGTTTTCAAAAGTTCTGTCTCCAAAGACAACGGTGCTGTTGTTAAACACTATGCGGCCCGGGATATTTTGCGGCGTCAAAGTTGTTATTTCAATATGTGCATTATCCAAAGAAATAGAAGAAGAATGAAGAGATGTATGCGCACCCCACAAAGACGTAAACGGAACCCGAAGATGAACGGCGCTGGCCCGGCCATTGAATGATGGAATGTCAACGTCTCTGGCGCTGACGGTTGCACGTCCAAGCAACGACAACCGCACGGGCCCGTTGATAATCATAGTAATTCCGGATTGTTCATAAACCGTGGATTCTATTCGT
>WQVP01000057.1 GCA_009785765.1 Alphaproteobacteria bacterium
ACTTCGTTTGGTTTTTTACCAATTGTTGTGTTCCATTTTGTTATATCAAATACGTTTTTATATGACGCCTCTATCGGCTCTGCCCCAAGCATCCCACACAAGGATGCCAAATCGGTGCGCTTGAAAAATATACCAAACTTTTTTGATAGTTTTATTTTAACTGTTGTTTTAATTCCAGAATGAATTCCAACACCACTGAATGTTATAGTTTTTGTAATCCCAGCCATTTCCAAAATCCCTTCTCTATTGTTAACTCCATTGGTATAAAATCAATAATCTCTTGGTATTTATCGGGCAAACGCACCCAATCTTTTTCCGTTGTTATTATATAGTCTGCGCCTGATTTATCCGCCATATCAATAATTTTATCCAAGTCGCCTGTACTGTAATTATAATGATCTGGATATGGCACGGTGCCAACAACATCAAAAAGGCCATCAATACCATCAAAGAATTTTTGCGGATAACCAATACCTGCGAACGCAAATACTTTGCCTTTGATTCCTGGATTTATATGTTTTGTTGTTGCGCTGAAAATTGGTTTATTATACTTTTTTAAACTGTTCATTGTTCGCTGTTCACTGTTCACTATGATAATTGCATCGGCTCTTTTTATCCCTGTGCACAAAGGTTCACGAAGCGGGCCCGCCGGCAACATAAACCCATTACCCGCACCAATTTTTCCGTCAAACACAATAATTGATAAATCTTTTTTGACTGTTGGGTTTTGAAAACCATCATCCATGATTATATATTTTGCGCCCGCTTGTTCGGCCGCCGAAATTGATTTTTTTCTGTCCGCACCTGTGAAAACATTTATACCGGATGTGCACAGCATCTTTGCCTCATCTCCGCCGCCATACCCACGCATTACGACAACAGAGCCTTTTAAGTGTTTTGCAACCGCACGCACTATGGGTGTTTTTCCGACGCCCCCAGCCATGATATTTCCAATACATATTACCGGCCTTTTTGATGTTTTTTGGTAAAAAAGCCGGCATTTAAAAACAATTGTTGATGCGATAAAATATACCACCGACACAGGCAATAACACATATGCAATAAAATTTCTTTTTAAAAACCATGATGGTGTTTGCATGTTATTTTTTTACCTTTGGTTTTCCGACTTCTTGTTTTGGCCGACCAAATTTTGCATCAACCATCCACGCCTGCTCTTGCATTACTTTTTCAAGTCTTGCACGGGCAACATCTATATCTTCTTTTTTGCCAACATAAAATGGTTCTGCAACGTCAATATGTATACGTGAAAACGGATACATTATCATAAATTTATCCCAACGAACATTTTCAAACCAAGCACGATTGGCAGACGCAGAAATCGGAAGAATTGGCGCACCGGACATTTTTGCAAAATAAAGTATACCGTCGTGCACTTTCATGTGTGGACCACGTGGTCCGTCCGGGGTAAGGCCAAGATTTTTACCCTCTTTTAAAATGCGAAGCCCGCTTCGCAAAACGTCAATTGCGCCGCTTCGCCCAGTTGATCCGTGTATTGATTTTATTCCAAAAGGTTTTTGTATTTTTGCGATTAATTGTCCGTCTCGTGACCGACTTGCAATGGCGTATCCACGTGCTTTGTATTTAAGCGCAATCATAGGTATTATCAAAAGACGTCCGTGCCAGCACGCATATATAACCGGCTTGTTTTTTGTTTTTCTTATGTTGCCTGCGCCTGTGAACTTTACACGGCTTGTGTAATACACAAACATAAGAAGGCCCACGACAAGATATGCCGCAACACTGCTGATAAAAGGAAGCGCAAACAAGAACTTTAATATCTTTTTTTGCCTGCGGTATAACCACAAGACAAGCTGTTTTTTAAGATTAAATATTTTCTTCATGCGGAAAATATAGCAATTTTTTAAACAATTTCAAACAAAAACATTGACATCTTGACGTATATCTATATAATGCGCCTGCGGGATAGAGCAGCCCGGTAGCTCGTCAGGCTCATAACCTGAAGGTCATTGGTTCAAATCCAATTCCCGCAACCAGATTAAAATAAGAAATCCACCAATGGTGGATTTTTATATTTTAAGGGCGCGGGGATTGGATTGGGGTTTGCAAAGCAAAGCCAAATCGGCAGTGAACAATTAAGAAAATAATAAAAACAAGCGAAAGCGCAAGTTTTTGAAATTTTCGTTATTGTTCACAACGCACAATTCCCGCAACCAGATTAAAACAAGAAATCCACCAATGGTGGATTTCTTGTTTTAATCCCGGCATGCACGAAGTCGGCGATGATCGTCCCGCATATCAACCTGACGATTTCTGAAATCTTTTTCCGACTCTGTCCGTTGGCGGACAAGAACTATGGACGGGTGGGATTGTATTGCGCGTATAAACACTTCGTCCGCATGGTCGGGCGATTGTGCGGCCGGCACAAAAATCGGCATCACAGAATTGCTGGCCAATTCCAGCGCACGGCGCCATTCCTCGCTCATATTCTGCATTACAGATAAATTTGCACGAATGTGTTCTTGTTCATGGTTCATAATGACGTCAAATTCGCATGTTCCGGGTGTATAAGATTCATCAATCTTTACCACAAACTCTGAAAAACCAATTACTGCATCCACAGAGACCAGCGAAACACACCGCCCGCCCGGCACAACAATAGATTGTTTTGAAAGAATTATTTGCTCGCTTAGCCTTGCTTCTACGATACCGTGAAAATCCCCGCCAAGATCCGCCATTTCTATGCGCATAGACCATTCTGGGGAACCAAAGCTGACCCCTGGGGTTTGTTTGTGCGAAATACAAATGTTTGCCCAAAGGGCATAAGGCATAAGGCATAAGGCATAAATCAATTTTCGCATGCTATTATTATACCATAAATTTAATCCGTGCAAAGCACGGAACAAAAATCAATTCAGGCGTGGCGCCTGCGCCGTAATTTGAGAGCGAAGTGTATATAAATACACGAGCGAACAAATAACAAGCAGGCGCCCGCATCAATTGATTTTTACAAGTTAAACATTCTGTTTTTTTAAATACTCTTCCACAAACTCTGTGCCAAATTGTTTATACAGTTCTTCGGCCAAAAGCACGGATGAACGGCCCGATTCAAAAATTCTTAACATCGGTCCAAGTCCGCCAAGCTCTGTGTTTAAAACCACAGATTCACCCGTCACGGGGCGGGACAACAAAACACCACGTTTTATATTTGGATATGCTTTACCTTGGATAAACGCCTGTTCCAGTGGGTTAAGACGCCAATGTTCATAGTCCGCAAGGTCGGCAGCGGGGTTCCGGAAAAACATGACTGTCTGCGCTTGACCACGAACAACATCGCCAATACCCAGCTTGTCAATTATGTTTGCTCGCTGGAACGACGCCATATAGGCCTGTCTGTTTTTACGACCTTCTTGCAGGCCTATGATAAAATTCTCTCTGAACATTTCGTTCGCAAGCATGGGCGCCGTTTCATCAATCATTATTAAAGATGGATTTCCGCCCGCAACCGTTATCTGGTTTATTCGGTGTATTAAATAAGATATAACCGCCGGCGCCAAGATTTCGTCTGATAAAATATCTGTAAAATCAAACGTTGTTAATCTTGAAAACAAATCCAAAGTATCTTTATTTTCATTAAAAATTGAACCAAATTGAAGGGGGTCTGTCCATTTTTTAAGAGCGGCACGCATCTCTCCTTCGGATGAAAAACATGGTTGCCAAAGATTGCTTAGCTTTCTGTCTTCTGGGTTTAAATAATCAAAATTCACAGACACGGCACGTGCAATTTCATCCAAAGACCTTGGGTCCATTTTTCCAGAAATCATTGAAAGCCAACGACGTAAAAATGCACGGTTGGAATCTGTGTCTTCCATTTTCATAGGGTTAAGGCTTGTATGCATGCCGACGTCTATATGGTCTTTATCGCCAGAGCGTG
>WQVP01000058.1 GCA_009785765.1 Alphaproteobacteria bacterium
ATTTTGGGCTTTCCCCTCTTTCACTGGCAAAGGCAAAATCATATCAAAGGGTTGAAATTATCAAAGGCTCCGCATCCCGCCAAAGCACGTTCGCCCAAGACGATGGATGGAACGACGCTGTGAATCAAAAATTAAATCTTGCACGTGATGCGATTAATTTATCAGGCGGCACGCCCGTGGTATTCAGTGATTGCGACACCATAGTCGTTCATGATTTTTCCGAAAATCTTCACCTTAAATGCGACGTCGGGCTTTGTAGACGACGTGCTCCAAAATTCTATACTTATGGCGGCGAAGTGCCAGAGCGCTCTGATTTTATAACCTCTTTTATATTATTTAACGATCCGATAAAATCAAAAAGATTTATCGCAAAAATCCAAAATAAAATGCAAGAACTTCGGGACAGCGGCGCCCCAAGTCCATGGGAAACACGTGCATGCAATCATATAATATATAAAGACGAAATTGAAGACATTAATATTTGTTCGTTCAGAGAGATTATTATATCTGCGGAAAATTGTTATGTGCCGGGCACCACAAAAATCATTCACTATAAAACAAATCCGATGGCCGGTGGACGTGGCTTTCAAAGGCTGATGCCAAGCATGGTTTTTGCGCACGCCATTATCATGAAAAACATGCCGTTTTGGCTTGGCCGGCGATTTATTAAATTCTTGAAAACTGGCCAAGAATAATGTAAATTGGCAATATGCCAAAGATATCAATCATAATTCCTGTGTATAACAGTGCCCCGTGGCTTTGCCGGTGTTTGGACTCTGTTCTTTTGCAAACTCTTACAGATTTTGAGTGTATTATCATAGACGACGCCAGCACAGATGAATCAACAAATATAATCAAAAAATATGCAAAAATTGATAAACGCATAAAACCAATATACCTTGAACAAAATGTTGGGGCCGCCGTCGCACGAAATCACGGTCTTAAAATTGCAAAGGGTGAATACCTTGGGTTTGTTGATTCTGATGATTTTATTGATTCTGATTTTTATGAAAAACTTTATAGCACTGCGTACGAACATGATTCAGACATCGCAATGGGCAACGTAATTGTGGACGATGCAACCACCGGCCAAACAAAGCGCATAGATAAATTAATTGAATTAATTAATGAGTCAAAATACAGATTCACGGCTTATTGGTGGGCGGCTATTTATCGCAAAGAATTAATAACAAAGCACAACATAGATTTCCCGGCCGACATAATATCAAGCCAAGACATTTGCTTTTTAATACCGGCGGTGGTGCATTCCAACAAAGTCGCAACATGCCCGGATACTTTTTATCACTATAAAAGACGTCATTTTTCTTTGTCCGACATGGCACTTACCCGTGAAAAAGTTGAATCGCACACAAAAATGCGCATGACAATGTTGGATTTTATTAATAATGCAAATATTACGCCGGACGGATACAGGATTATTTATATAAATTTAATCATGGGCTTTTTTAATACAACACTTCCGTGGAATACAAACCATAATGTCCGCATTGAAATAATTAAAAATGCTTTAAAGTTTTATAAACAAAGCAAATATCCAGACATAACCAAACCAGAGCTTCGCCATGTTAATATGACTTTGCAAGTATTATTAGAGTCGGATGATGCAGAGGGTCTTTTAAACTATACAGAATATTCTCTGTCCAAAGAAAAACAATTAAGAATAACGGATATAACAAAGTATAAAATCATTGGGATACCGTTTGCAAAAACAGTGCGGATTGGGCACACATATAAATTATTTCTTTTTGGAATTTGCGTGTTTTCGTCCGGACGGCGTAAATTCATAGACCCCCAAACAAAAGACACTTTCAGCATTACTGTTGACGTTAATGAGTTTAAAAATCAAAAGGGAGCATTATGAAAAAGAGTCTTACCCGAAGAAATTTTATTGCAGGCGGCATTGTTGCAGCGGCTGCAACTGCGGTGGCGGTTGGCGCACTTCGCACACCAAGAAAAAATGTAGGGGCGGGGTCTTCCCGCCCGCAAGAATACAATGGGCTGGAAACTTTCGGGCGGGGGAACCCCGCCCCTACGAGGGCACGCCGTTATATTGCTTTGGAAAAATCAGGCGAACTGGCACAGAGAGAAGAAAAATTATTTGAACTGATGTCGCCATGTAAATTATGTCCACGTGATTGCGGCGCACGCCGCACAGACGGCCGCATGGCCGCATGCCGCACAGCCGACCGATTCAGAGTTGCGTCATTCGGCCCGCATCACGGCGAAGAAGCCCCTCTTCGTGGTCGCCATGGATCTGGCACAATATTTTTCAGCATGTGCAATCTTTTGTGCGTGTTTTGCCTTAACTATCAAATTAATCACAAAGGAGAGGGTCGCTATACAACCCACCGTGAACTTGCCGATATGATGTTGAACCTGCAAGCACGTGGATGCCATAATATAAACTTTGTAACGCCAACACATGTATTGCCGCATATTGTCAAGGCTCTTCGCCTTGCAATTAATGACGGACTTGATTTACCAATCGTATATAACACAAGCGGATACGAGCATCCCGAAATTATCAAGCTTCTTGACGGTATTGTTGATATTTATCTTCCGGATTTTAAATTCCAAGATTCAGAGGTTGCCGGACGTCTGTCGCCACGTGCACATAATTACCCAGAAAAAGCCGCAGCCTCTATTAAAGAAATGCATAGACAAGTCGGCACACTTCGGATGGACGCAAACGGTATTGCCACAAGTGGTGTTTTGATACGGCACCTTGTTATGCCTGAAAATTTGGGTGGCACGGATAAATTTGTAAAATGGGTTGCCGAGAACCTGGGGACGGACACCCATGTAAATATAATGGGGCAATACAGGCCTATGTTCCGTGCACGTTATTATCCGCCTTTAAATCGCTCTTTGACACAGCAAGAATTCGCACAAGCGATGGAATGGGCATACAGGGCAGGATTGCATAACTTACACTAGGTAAGAGGTAAAAGGTAAGAGGTAAGAGGTTTGCAGCAAAATGTCAAATAGGATTATAAATCAAAAGTCAGAATTGTTTTCAGACAGGATTGTAAATTTGTATAAGTATGTATATTATACAAAAAAAGAGACCGTAATGTCTAAGCAGATATTAAAATCTGGCACAAGCGTTGGTGCCAATCTGACAGAAGCGGAATGCGCAAGCTCTCGTAAAGACTTTATTAACAAAAACTATATTGCCTATAAAGAAATAAATGAAACCATGTATTGGTTAAGAAGATTAAAGTCTGACAACTTTTTAACAGAGAAACAATTTAACAGTATTTATACAGACGCAGAAGAAATTAAAAAGATTTTGACTGCGATATTAAAAACTCTAAAAAACGAATAACCTCTTACCTTTTACCTCTTACCTCTTACCTATTTTTCACTTGACCACACTTAAAATTTTTGGCTATATTCCGATATCAAAGGAGTCATCATGATAATAGGCATCGGAATTGATATAGTTGAGTGCGGTCGGTTTTTAGATTGGTCTGCTTTTAAGAAATCACGCATCTTTACAAAAAAAGAATTGGAATATGCGGATAATGATACCGCAAATTCTGAACGCCATCTTGCAAACTTTTGGGCCGCAAGAGAAGCCTTTTTGAAAGCCATCGGCACAGGCTTTGGTGATTCAATTGCTTTTTCTGATGTATCTGTTACGCATAATGATGCCGGCAAACCAGAACTTATAATAGTTGGCGGCGCCAAGGCTGCATTAAAAGAAATTGCGCCAAATGCCAACGTACATGTTTCAATAACAGACCAAGGCGATTATAGTTGCGCTGTTGCAATTGTTGAAAATCCCCCTTGTTAACACCTATCTATTATC
>WQVP01000059.1 GCA_009785765.1 Alphaproteobacteria bacterium
AAATCATCGCTTCGGGGCGAAATAATTTCATAACTTGCACATATTGTTTTTTCGGTGTATCATTACATTGATAAAAAAGAGAGCAAATTGAAAACGATAACTGACAATTCCCTTTTGGGAAAAGTCTGGGTGATGTGTGATGATAACGATGATTCAGGAATAGTTAAAAAAGTTTTAAAATCACGCGGTATAATTAACCCGGACGACATACAAAAATTCTTAAACCCATCTGTGCGGGAAAATATGCCTGACCCAAGCGTGCTTGCCGGCATGGACGTGGCCACAAAAATAGTTGCGGATGCAATTATTAACAACGAAAAAATTGCAATATTTGGCGACTATGACGTTGATGGAATTACATCAACCGCAATCCTTATTAAATATCTGCGTGCACTTGGCGCCGATCCAGTGTGGCATTTGCCCAGTCGTGACGGAGAGGGGTACGGACTGAACATTGATTCGGTTGAAAAATTTGCATCTGACGGCGTACGTATTTTAATAACCGTTGATTGCGGAATTTCAAGTGTGGCAGAGGTTGCTCGTGCACGGGAACTTGGCATGAAGGTCGTTATAACAGACCATCATTCGCCTGATAAAGATTTGCCAGATGCAAACGCCATAGTAAATCCAAAACAAATAAACGATAATTCCGGACTTACATATCTTGCAGGAGTTGGTGTTGCCTTTATGTTTTTAGTCGCATTAAACAGAGAGATTAAAAAATCAAAACCAGAGATAGATATAAATCTTTTGGAATATCTTGATCTTGTGGCGATTGGAACAATTTGCGATACGTGTCCTTTGGTCGGTCTGAACCGTGCATTTGTTGTAACAGGTCTTAAAATCATAGAGTCAAAGAAAAATATCGGGATTGCCGCACTTATGCAAATATCCGGCGCAAAATCTGCAAGTGCATATACCATTGGATTTGCACTTGGGCCACGTATTAACGCCGCCGGAAGATTGGCCGACCCTGCCCCTGCCTTGGAGTTATTATTAACAGACAACATAGGCACGGCCGGCGTGCTGGCGGCCGAACTTGACCGACAAAATAAATCCAGAAAAAACATTGAAAGCGGCATTATGATGGCGGCGCTTGAAATTGCCGAGGCGCATCACAAAGACGGAAAATTCTCTTTATTTCTTTGTGGGGATAATTGGCATGGCGGCGTTATGGGAATTATCGCCGGCCGCATCAAAGAAAAATATAATATGCCAACATGCGTTGCAACCGTTCAAGACGGAGAGATTAATGGATCCGGGCGAAGCACAGAATCCATAGACCTTGGCGCAATAATTCACGAAGCCTTGGCGGCCGGAATTTTAACCGAAGGCGGCGGGCATGCGGCGGCGGCCGGGTTTTCTATGCCGGCGAACAATGCGAATGCGTTCCATGAATTTCTTGAAAAACGTGTACGTGAAATTACAGGCAATGAAAATCCAAAGCCAAAAATAATCATAGATGCCCGCATAGATGCTGGCGGCGCTGGACTGGACCTTTGTCGTGAAATGGCCACCCTTGCCCCTTTTGGACAGGCAAATCCAGAGCCAACCCTTTGCCTTTACGGATGTGAATTGGCATTTGCGACAACCATGGGCAACGGATCACATATACGGGGCGCCGTTCGGACAAGCAATGGTACAAATCTTAACTTTGTTGGATTTAATATGACAACTGGCCCGATTGGAAATTTTCTATTGGACGAAACCAATATCGGCGTTAAAATAATGATAGCCGGCCGGTTAACAGAAAATGAATTTAACGGACGCACAACTGCACAATTTATGTTAGAGGATATTGCAGTTTAATCAGCAAATAGCAAAGCGCAAATTGTTGTTTGTATAAAAAAGGTAAAACATTATGAGAAGAATATTTGCTGTTTGCTATTTGCTATTTGCTGTTTTCGCATTATCTACGGCGCATAGTGCCGTAGATAATGCGCTTGTCCAGCGTGCAGAGCGTTATTTAAATTCAATAACCGGACTTTCCGGGAATTTTGAACAAACGCACGCAGGAACAACAGACCGTGGCACATTTTCAATGCTTCGCCCGGGACGTATTCGTCTTGACTATACAACATCGCCTATTCAATTAATTGCAAATGGTCGTGATTTGTTTTTTGTTGATAATGCCCTTGAACAAATTACCACCGTCCCGATGAGCGCAACACCAGCCGGAATTCTGGTTCGTGATAATATAAGTCTTCGTGGCTCTGACATAATTGTGTCAGAGACAATGCAAGACCAAAACACGTTCAGCGTACGCATGCATATGCAAGGCGCCGAGGGCATGGGAAATATGTTAATGACATTTAATAATAATCCTGTGTCTATGGCGGGCTGGACCGTTGTTGATGCAACTGGTGCGGTGACAACTATACGCTTTTCAAATTTAACCACCCGTACAAATTTTGGACGTAATTTTTTCCAAGTCCAAGGTATGCGGGCCACAGGAATGGCCGGAGGCGATACATTCTTTGAATAAATCGTGCCAGTGGCCGTGTCTGTGTAAAGACACCCCACTGACACTGACACTGACACTATGTTTGGAATATCTATTTGGGAATTTTTAATAATTGGAATTGTTGCGATATTGGTTATACCGGTTCGTGATTGGCCAGACGTTGCAAGATTTATTGCACGTGCCATTAAACAAATTCGTGAAATGGTTTGGAAATTAACCGACGCAGCCGAAGACATCAAAGAACAATTGGATATTGAAAAGCCAATCGCTGAACTTACACAAAAGACGATGGATGATGTTGCAGCTTGTTTCAGAGAACCTATTGAAAAAACCAAAAAGAAAAAATAAGCAAAGCGAAAAACGAAAAAATGAAAGCACCAATAATGACCCATCTTCGGGAATTAAAATCACGACTTCTTTGGACGGCGGGCACCTTTCTTTTGTTTTTTGTTTTTGGTATTTTTATTGCGCCAATTATGCAGTCTGTGCTTTTGGTGCCATTAATTGAATCTTGGGGCGACGGTACAATTATATACACACGTATGACGGATGGCCTTTATATTGATTTATCTTTGGCCGCCCTTTTTGCGATATTTACAACCATGCCCGTTCTTTTATATCATCTTTGGCGCTTTGTATCACCTGGCCTTAAAAAACAAGAAAAGCAATTAATGTTGCCGATTATGGTAATGTCGCCGGTGCTTTTTTTAATAGGTGCATCATTTGCATATTTTGTTCTTTTGCCATTGGCTTTTGAGTTTTTTATTCGTATGAATTATACAGCCGCTATGGATTCGGTATTGCTTCCGCATGCACGTGATTATTTAACATTTGTCATATCAATATTAAAAGCATTTGGGATTGCGTTCCAATTACCGCTTGTTTTAATAGTTCTGAACCGCACAGGCCTTCTTGCCCGGGACATGGTTATAAAATATCGCCGCTATGCGATTGTTGGTATTTTTGTACTTGCATCCGTACTTACCCCGCCGGATGTTTTGTCTCAGATAATACTGGCACTTCCTTTGATTTTGCTTTTTGAACTTTCTATTCTGTTTATGCGGAAAAATTAGCCTATTTATGATATAATAATCACAATGAGAAAGCCATTTGTACTTTTGGCGGCGCTTTTTGTCGCATCATGCGACTTGCATTCCGTTATTACGGAAAGTGTTCCTATTACTATGCGGCACATAGACTATCATGCGCCGGTACGATACGGCCATGCACCAGATATGCTTTTTGGATCACCCCAAGAAATTACCTTTTCTGGCCGTGGAGACTTTGTAAAACCGGCGCAACCAGCCCCTGTGGCCGCTGTGGCGCCAACTCCTGCGCCTGCGCCTGCTGCGCCTGCACCCAC
>WQVP01000060.1 GCA_009785765.1 Alphaproteobacteria bacterium
GCCACCAGTGCCAGCGCCGGCCGTTGCACGTGCCGTTGTTGCCGCACGAACCGTCGCAGCGCCTTGTGCTGCGCCAGTTGTGGTTTGTGTTGTGCCGGCTGTTTGTTGCATGGCACCCAAATTACGGGTCGGCATATTACGAATATTCGCAGACGCATACGCACTTTGCGCAAGTATCGCAACAAAAGATAGGCACATCGCAAATGCGCCGACTTTTCTTATAATGCTAAAATTATTTCTTTTACTCATTATATTGCCCTATTGCCCTTAAAACTCGTACGCCAGTCCAAGTCTTACCGAATGGTTCATCACCCATCCAAAATCATTTGTAAACCGTGTTGGAACTATGTCGTTTGGATCAACGCAAACGCCGCCAACGGACGGGCCATCGCACCGACCCCATGTTGCATTAATAGTTCCATAGTCAATCATAGAAAACCTGTACCCAACATCTGCAAACCAACGTTCGGCTATGCGTGTTCTGAAACCAGCCATTAAACTTGGCATAAAGGAAATTTGGCTGTTGCTTATTTCATTTATCAGTACATTGCTGCGCACCTCTGGCATGGCAACGCCAAATCCGACGCCCGCATAAACCCAGCCCCATCTTTTTTCTTCGCTGTTTAATGTTATATTAAAAGATGCATAAGATGCGGACATGCGGATAGTAGAGGCACCAGTTTCACCAACCATCGTATCCGACATTTCCATAAATTGCCCAAGCTCTATTTCCGCACGCCAATTACGATTTAATTTATGACCGATGAAGAAATCAAATCCCATTTGTGATAAAGCTGCGTGGGTTCCCTCCCACCTTTCAGAGCCATCACCCGAATCGGCTGTTTCGGTAAAGAACATAAAATTCTGATTAAAGCGACCACCCACATACCAACGGTGATGCGCAGGTGCAACGAATGCCTGTCTTTGCGCCGGTGCTTGCTGTTGTTGAGGGGCTGGCATTTGCCATTGTTGTGGTTGCGGTTGCACTTGTCTTTGTACGGTTGCCGGCACTTGTTGTTGCACGGGCATAGGCATCCATTGACCGGCCGGCGCATGACCCCAATTTGGCTGTGCAACCGAATCGGTTGCCGCAAATGCGGCGACAACAAATAATGGCAATAATAATTGTTTTGGCATAAAAAACTCTTCGTATGTCTCTTTACATTATATCATAAAATCAAGCCAAAAAGAAACCCAAAGCACACATCAAACAATCGCCTATGCCACAGAAACCCCGGGCGACAACGGAATCGCATATAAAAGTCAAGAGGAAAATTTAATAAATAATGAATAATAAAATCCGCCCAACGGGCGGACTTTTTTCAACAGGCTAAAACAAATAATAATATCAAGTTTTCACAAGCTCTAATATTTCAAGTAAACAGAAAGAAATCTATTCAGGTGGTACAGATGCGCCGTTGTTTGGAAGCGAAGTGTATATTATACATAAGCGCGCAAACAACAAGCAGGTGTGCCACATCAATAGATTTATTTACTCTCGTTTAAAAATGAAATAGCATCCATGGCAACTTCACAACCCCAACCAACAGCCGTCGCAACTTGTAATTTTATGCCGTCCCGAACATCGCCTGCAACATACATGCCGGCCGGTAAATTTGCGGCAATTAAACGGCCGCCTTCGCCACGCTTTATCTCTTCGCTTAAATAGTCTGTATTGGCCTCGTGGCCGATTGCAATAAATACGCCAGACGTATCAACACGTTCGCCTTTGTTTGTTATTACGTGTGAAACAGCCGTATCCGTACCGCCAATTTCTGTGATTTCTGTGTTCCACATCACAGATATATTGGCCGCCTCTTCGGTGCGCTTTACAACAACATCTTCGGCACGTGCGAATGAATCTTTTCTATATAATATCTTTACAGACTTTGCAATGTTCGCCAGGTACAACGCATCTTGGAGCGCCGAATTACCGCCGCCAATAACAACAACGTCTTCGCCTCCGTAAAAAGCCCCATCACAAGTTGCGCAATAAGAAACTCCTTTGCCGATATATTCACGGGCGCCCGGAATCTGCATTTTGCGTGGCTTTGCGCCGGTTGCAATTATTACAGTGTGGGCGTGATGCTCGGCACCATTATTATCGTAAATCGTGAATCGTGAATCGTGAATATTATCGTCATCTTGCGCTTCACGATTTACGTCCTTACGACTTACGACACTTGTCGCGCCAGCGACAATTAATTCCGCACCCGCATCCATCGCTTGTTTTTGCATAAATTTACCCAGGTCAGCGCCACTTCCCGTCCATCCTGGATAATTTTCCAAATTCGGAATCTGATTCAAAGTGCCGTAAAGCGAATCCCCGGATAAAATCAAAGTCTTTTTGTTTGCGCGTGCGCCATATAGTGCTGCGGTCAATCCGGCGGGGCCACTTCCAAGTATAATGATATCGTACATATATAAACCTTCGGTTTAGGAATTAGGGATTAGAGATTAGGGATTAGTAAAAATTCCCATTTCGCCAAAACAATCCAAAAATTCTTTCTATATTTATACATATATTATGAATACTATTCAATAACAAAAACCACTAATCCCTAATTCCTAATCCCTAATCCCTATTTCGTCAATTTTTACAAAAAATCGTGCTGAAAAAAATCCCAGAAAACCGGGGGGTTAAAATAGCGCAAGCAAAAAAATTAAAAAAATGTAAATTTTTTTGAAAAAATTTTGCCAAAAATACTATATATTGTGTATCAACCACCCACATGGCCACTATATATAGTAATAATTGTAATTTTTCAAGGAGTTGTACCAAATGAACGAATCGCTGCGCCTTTTATCAGATCTTGTCTATTATATGAAATATTCCCGTTATCTTCCGGAATTAAAGCGTCGTGAAACCTGGGGCGAGACAGTCCAGCGCAACAAAGACATGCATCTTGCGAAATATGCCGACATTCCGGCTGTGCATCCTTATATAGAAAAAGCGTACGCTCTTGTTTTGGACAAAAAGATTTTGCCATCGGGCCGCTCTCTTCAATTCGGCGGCGAAGGCACATTAAAAAACAATGCAAAAATTTATAATTGTTCAGCAATCGGAATTGACGGCCCACGTGCAATCGTGGACTTGATGTATTTATTGCTTTGTGGATGCGGCGTCGGGATTTCTGTACGCCGTAATTTTATAGATAAATTTCCACCGCTTGTCCCAAAATCCGGCAAAACATTCCTTTTTAAGCCAGAGGATTCTATTGAAGGTTGGGCCGATTGTATGCGTGAACTATTAAAGTGTGCGACAGAAACAGGCGATGATATTGAATTTGACATGTCCGCAATTCGTCCCAAAGGTGCACTTATTAAAACATCCCTTTGCGCAGCACCCGGGCCAGAGCCTCTGCACAAAATGTTAATGCAAGTCAAAGATATGCTTGATAAAAAAATCGCAAACTCTGATATGGAAATAACATCTTTGGATGCATTTGATATTTGTTGTTTGGCCGCAGACAGTGTTTTGTCCGGCGGAATTCGTCGCTCTGCGTTAATAACATTATTTGATAAAGACGATGAATTAATGTTAAACGCAAAAATGGGCGAATGGTGGGTTGCAACCCCTTGGCGCGGAAATTCAAATAATTCTGTTCAATTTGACCGGGCGACCACAACCAAAGAAGATTTTGACAAAGTATTTAAACAATGCAAAGAATCCGGTTGCGGCGAACCAGGCTTTGTCTGGACCGATAACCCAGAATGGCTGGTCAATCCGTGTTGCGAAATTTCTATGCCATCACACGGGTTCTGTAATTTGACATCCATAA
>WQVP01000061.1 GCA_009785765.1 Alphaproteobacteria bacterium
ACGTGATGTGAACATGCGATACGGCTCGTCCAGGTTGGTCGTTGTAATGTCATCAATCATAACGCCGATAAAAGAATTTGTTCTGTTGAGTCGTAAGTCGTGAAGGTCTTTGTTATCTTGCGATTCACGATTCACGCATTCACGCTTTACGAAACTAGCCGCATTCGCACCAGCAACAATACCTTGTCCCGCCGCCTCTTCATATCCAGACGTACCATTAATTTGTCCGGCGAAAAATATTCCAGATATGTCTTTGGATTCCAGAGTTGTTTTCAAAGCCCGTGCATCAATTGCATCATATTCAATTGCGTATCCATATTTTTCAATGCGCGCATTACAAAGCGCTGGAATTGATTTTATAAATTCATCCTGGACAGATCGTGGCAGACTTGTTGAAATTCCGTTCGGATAAATTATTGTTCCACATACGGTCTCTGGTTCCAAAAAAATCTGTTGCGATGTATGTTCTGGGAACCGCATTATTTTGTCTTCAATTGATGGGCAATAACGTGGGCCCGTACTTTCAATTTCACCATTATACATTGGTGCTTTTTCAATATTATTGCGAATTATTTCATGTGTTTCGGATGTAGTGCGGGTGATGTAACAATTTATTTCTGATTTATTTTTTTGTTCAGACAAATCAGAAATCCTAAATCCTAAATCAGAAATCCCCGAAAACCATTCATGGTTTTCATCTGAAGGTTGTGGTTCGCAAATGGTGAAATCTATACTGTCTGCATACAGACGGGCGGGCGTCCCGGTTTTAAGTCTTATTAACGAAAAACCGGCTTTTTTGAGTGTTTTTGATATATTTGTGCATGATTTTGCGTATTCTCCGGAATCCATCATTCGACCAGATTCAATCTTTTCATCACCCATATGGATAAGTCCGTTTAAAAATGTCCCGGTGGTAATTACGATTGCATTGGCGCTGTATTTTCCGTTCACGGTTTTATTTTCCAAATCCAAATCAATAACCGGTTCATATATAATATCTATTTCGCTTGGCAATAAATCTTTTATCGCTTTGCGATATTTATCACGGCAAAGTTGTGCACGAAGTGCCTGGGTCGCTGGGCCATTTTTCCGGTTTAATAATCTGAAGTGAATTCCGGATGCATCCGCCGCACGTGGCATTATGCCGCCAAGCGCATCAATTTCCGCAATTATTTGTGATTTACCGGGGCCGCCCACCGACGGATTACATGATAATGCGCCAATATCATCCGGAGACTTTGTAAACATGGCAACACGTGCACCACAGCGGGCGGCGGCGGCGGCCGCTTCCGTGCCTGCATGCCCTGCGCCAATTACGACTACGTCGTAATTTCTGATTTCTGATTTCTGATTTCTGATTTGTTTGGCCATGTTGGACATTCTATACTCTAAATCAGCAATCCGCAATCCCCAATCAGCAATTTTTTGTTGAAAACAAAAATTTCTTATTCTATAATCACAAAGATGTTTAACAACAAAATAATTATTATAGGTTAAAGCAATCTGCGCCATGGCGGACTTGCTGTTGGCGCACTGCGCCTGTTTTTTTTGGAAAATTTAATTAAAAAGGCAAAATAAAATGAGCAAAAAACACTATCCAGAAGTATCCGCAAAACCAGACTTTCCAAAACTTGAAAAAGAAGTTCTGGCATACTGGGACGTGCACAACACGTTTCAAAAAACCATGGATGCACGAAGCGGCGCACCTGAATTTGTTATGTATGACGGCCCGGCATTTGCAAATGGAATGCCGCACTATGGACATATTTTAACGGCGTATGCCAAAGATTTGGTGCCACGTTATCAAACTATGCGTGGTAAATTTGTACCACGTAATATTGGATGGGATTGCCACGGATTGCCAACTGAACAAGACGCAGAAAAATATCTTAATATAAGCGGCAGACAAGAAATCATTGAATTTGGAATTGAAAAATTTAATGCCGTATGCCGTGAACGTGTCACCATGTTTGAAGACGAATGGGAAAAAATTTATAAAAAAATGGGACGCTGGATTGAATATAATCGCACTTGGCGCACTATGGATATGGAATATATGGAATCCGTAATGTGGGCATTTAAACAGCTTTACGACAAAGGATTAATATACGAAGGCAAATACTCTATTTGGTATTCTTATGGCACCGAATCCACCGTATCAAACAGCGAGACAAAACAAGACGATTGTTATCGTGAGCGTGAGGATACCGCTGTCACGGTTATGTTTGAATTGAATGATACCGATGTTCCGACATATATATTAGCATGGACCACCACGCCTTGGACACTTGTTTCAAATTTTGCACTTTGTGTTGGCGGCGATGTTGAATATGCAGTAATGGAAGAGGGTGGAAAACATTATATAATCGGCGATGCCGCACGTGAAAAATATAAAAAACAATTGGAAAATGCGACACTTGTAAAAGTTATCAATGGGCATGAACTTGTCGGAAAAACATACGTGCCATTGTTTGATTTCTTTAAAGATACACCCGGTGCATTTAAAATTGTGGCGAATGATTTTGTCACAACCGACACCGGTACAGGCGTTGTACACCTTGCGCCATTTGGCGAAGAAGATTTGGTAATTATGCAAGAAGAGGGCATATCATGGCATGCACCAGTTGACGGCCAAGGCAAATTTACAAAGCAAGTTGCACCTTATGCCGGCATGCTTGTCTTTGATGCAATTGTACCGATTATAGATGATTTAAAGAAATCCGGCAAACTTGTAAAACGTGAACAATTTAAACATGCGTATCCACATTGCTGGCGCACACGTGTACCATTAATCAGCATGCCATTAAATTCATGGTATGTTGATGTCCCAAAATTCAGAGAACGCTCTGCCGAATTAAACAAAGGCATTGCATGGATTCCAGAAAATGTTCGTGATGGGCAAATGGGCAAATGGCTTGAAGGGGCGCGCCCATGGGCAATATCTCGCAGCCGATTCTTTGGATCGCCATTACCAATTTGGCAATCTGATAATCCTGAATTTCCACGCACAGATGTTTATGGCTCTTTGGCCGAAATGGAAAGTGATTTCGGACAAAAAATTGAATCGCTTCATCGGCCATACATTGATAATATAACCAGACCAAATCCAGACGACCCAAGCGGCAAATCCATAATGCGCAGAGTCCCGGATGTTTTGGATTGTTGGTTTGAATCGGGTGCTGCACCATTTGCGTCTATTGGTTTTCCTTTCCGAAACAACGATTGGTTTGACAAGCATTTCCCAAGTGATTTTGTTGTGGAATATATATCGCAAACACGTGGATGGTTTTATACGCTTATGAATTTGGCAACGCCACTTTTTGATAAAAAACCATTTAAGACGGCAATTTGTCACGGTGTTGTTTTGGACGAGCGTGGCCTTAAATTATCAAAATCACTTCGCAATTATGTTGATCCGACAGAGGTTATGGACAATCTTGGAAGCGATACGCTTCGCTGGTTTTTAATGGGAAGTCCGATTTTAACTGGCGGCAATCTTGTCATAGACAAAGAATGTAAAGAGATTGCAAAAACAATGCGCCAAGTAATTATGCCGCTTTGGTCGTCTTATTATTTCTTTACGCTTTATGCAAACGCAGAATCTGTCAAAGCCAATGAAATAAAGGGCTCAAACAATTTAATGGACAAATATATATTATCCAAAATGCGTACGATGGTTATGAATATAACAGAGCTTTTGGACAAAAGCCATATTAACGAATGCGCCCCGCACTTTACCGAATTCATGGATGTTCTAAATAATTGGTACATAC
>WQVP01000062.1 GCA_009785765.1 Alphaproteobacteria bacterium
CAATGCGATAAATTGGTGTGAATGTGATCGTGTGCGATGTGCCAATACCCAATCGGCAAACGGTGATGGGCGCTGTGTTCTTTGTTGTAATTCAGATGTACGTTTGCACCGAATGTTTATGGCAGAGATTTTGCCGGCGCATAGATATCGTGAATACATAGGCGAAGAATGGCATTTAAATACAAGTAATGCGGTTATATCGCAAATAGGTCGGGCAACAGATGCTGGTGGCACTTGGCGGATTGTTGCGACGCTTGAATCAAACATAGAAAGGCCACGCTTGGTTGAAATATATATACGGGTAGAGCGGAATCAAACATTATTCCCGCTTACGCTTGGGTATTTTGTGGCGGACTTTAACGCATTTAATATGGGGCAATAATGAAAAAATTTATGTTCTATATCATTGCAGTATTAACAATTACGTTGGCAGGGGCGGCGGTATTTGTGTCCGGCGTGCTGTTTGACACATCAAGACAATTATCTTTAAATCCATTTATTTTTCAGCCGGCCGATCAATCACGTGATCGTATTGGAAGACCTGTTGAACTTGGCGCATTGGAAAGCCATGACCCAGAGGCATGTTTTTGGCCCGCACAATATCAACAAGAGGTAATAAGTTGTTATATTCGTGATAGATTAATAATACGCTTTATTCGTGAATATTTTGAAGTTATCCCCAGTACACTTGACCTTGATCGCCGGGCTGCATCACGTGGACCGCTGGCCGCTATGACAATTGGCTCTGCAACGCCGGTGTTTGCAAATTGGACCCGTGATATGTTGCCAGAGCTTGAACGAGCGGTTAATTTAAGACAGCTTCGCCGTGTGCATGTACATCCGGGTGTTGTTCCGGTCGGAGAATTTTTTGTTGTGCGATTTGATATGATTACCTATAATCCAAATGATATGACGGGCGCCCCGCATATTTTGCAAAACCAGGAAATACGTATGCGTATTCGGTATCAGCCTGGGCTTCGTGATACACTTGGTGGCCAGGCCTTTGATGCACGCACATTTTTACAAGGCGGAGGCGAGCCTATGGTCATATTCAGATTCATAGTTGATGAAATAGTTTTATAGTGAAAGAGTGAATAAGTGAAAGAGTTAAAGAATATTTTATCAAAAAGCATAAAGGTGAAATCACTTGTTCACTTTTTCACTCTTTCGCTTATTCTCTTATTTGCGCATGGCGCAAATGCAGACCCCTTTTTTGACTTTGACTGGGACGAGCCTGCGGCATTCACACCCATAGCCGCATCGCCTGCGCCAATATCATTTGAAGATTTTGGCAATCATAATTTATTTGCGGACGAAATTATACAAACAACTGGCGACATAGATTTACTTGTCGCAGCTACGGCGAATTTAAATCCGGGTATGCCAATGGCTGACGTGATGTCTTTTGATATTGCGGGTATAATGCTTGGCCAAGATTTTGCGACGGTTTATCGTACATTTCGGGATACGCCGCAACTTTATCAATTTCGTGCACGCAACCCGGTGGTGTTTTCAATATCACGTGATTGGAAGGTTAACCTTGACTATGAATGTCGTCGGAATCGTGTGTTTGCGCCGATGGCTCTTTCAAATTGTATAAATGCAATTGCCCGTGAGCGTGGACTTTTGTACGCTGCACAACTACATCTTGAACGGCCGGCGACCGGGGAAACCATTACTGTACATTTTACATCAAATGCAACGGGGAATGTTGTTTGGCGTGTGATATATGAAAATGATGTTGATAATATCCCGGGCGACGCAGAGATTTTCCATTGGCAAAGAGAGTCTCGTGTTTTTGTATGGTGGAATGCTGTGGTTGAAAAATTTGGCATGCCTAATTCCGGTAACGACAGATGGATTTCAAGTTCAAGTACGTTTGAGCCTATGATGACAGTATTTTATGGACGGCTTGATTTGACGGATTTGGGTCTTAATGCGTATGACGTGTCGCTTAACTTTCAAAGCGCCCGTGATAATTTTCCAGCATTGCCGTATTTCTTTTAAAATTATTTTATAATTTTAAAAGAAATAAAAACGTGCACTTTGTGTGCGTTTTTATTGTGTTGCACAGCGATAGCGTGGCAACACAATTGTCATCCCGGCGAAGGCCGGGATCCAGTGCAATGGTTGTCGGCGAAGACGACACAAAATTATTAATTTTTATATATAGTGTCTTTTGTGTGTGGTGTGCCGATATATATCATTGCGCCCGTGGGCGAAAGCACGAAATCCAATTCCCGCAACCGAGTTCGTAATTTTTCACGTTTTTGTTTTGTGTTTGATGTGTTTGGAACCTCTATGTCATCGCAAATTATAAGATCACTTCGCATGCCGGTTATATTTCCGTATACGCCTTGGCAAATGACGGACGGTTCACGGATTCCGATAGGGCGCTTTATAGTAAGTTTATGCGACCCCCATTCTTTTTTAACATCCGGCAACATTTCTTTGCATGCGGGATGGTTTTCAAGTATGTGTTTTATATGCGATACCATGCGTGATGACAAAGATGATTCGGCCGATAGTATAAGTATGCGAGTTTCGGGTCGCATAAATAAAACCCATGCGGCGAATGCGCCGACGACACTTGACTTGCCCGAATGACGAAACGCCAAAAGCAAAGCACGCTTTGGCGTCTCGGTCAAGCTTTGTACCAGAAAGTCCAAGATTTTTTTATGGTGCGCCGGAGTTTTATATCCAATAATCGCATTCCATTCGTCCAAGAATTTTATGGCATCGGTGTATTTCATTCTTATCTCCGAAATAGTCCCCGAACAACACGTTCGCCCACATTATATATGCGAAATCCGATGGATAATTTACGTTCAATTTTTTGTTTTGGTTTGCCTGTTTTCTTAGAGGCGATTTTTAATAAGATTTCTTTGGCAAGCAAAAGCCAGCTTTTTCTGTTCATAGTGAACTCCTTTTTTTTTGGTTGTATTTTTGTTATTGATCTTATCCAATAAGATTTGGCACATGCCCGGTTAAGAATCTGTTTATCAAATTCCGTCTTGCTTGGCCGCGTGATATACGTTTGCCTTCCAAATCTTCAAGCCTTTCTTCGTTTCGGATTCTTCTTTCCACAAATGGGTCGGCTGTTTCACGTTCTATGCGGCCCAGAGTTGCCCGCTCTGTCTTTCCTGTGCCGGTCATACCGCCGCCTGCGCCCCATTTGGCACGTTGGCGTGCTTGGTTTTTTGCAATTAAATTTGTCTTTGATGCGGTGTCTCGTTCCATTTGATCAAGAATCAATTGGCGCTGTCTGTTAATTTCGTTGTTATGTTCACGTCGGTTGCGTCTTTCGTTTATTACGCCTTCAACTTCGTTTGTTATTTGTCCCATGATTAAACTCCTTTCAGTCGTTTTAAGGCATCCGGCACTGGGCGATGGGCAATAGTGGATTTGTTTTTTATTAAAATAATTCCAATAAAGTTATACTGACTAATGCCTAATGCCTAGTGCCTGATGCCTATATTGAATATCTTCCCTCGGCGGCTACCGAAAGAATGGTTGTTGGTAATGCATCGTCGCCTTTAACAGTCCATACTGGGCGAAGAGCATCATTGTTAATGCCGATTAAATTTATAGATACGTCGCCTGTAAATCCATCATCTGGCAATCCCAATATTTTATTTGGGATTTGTGCACGTTCTATGCGGCCGCCAACATAAAAGCAAAGCGACTTTGTGTTTAAAATGCGTGCTGATAATTTGGTGGTTCGGATTTTTGTTGGCGCATTTCC
>WQVP01000063.1 GCA_009785765.1 Alphaproteobacteria bacterium
CCGTCACCCCGGCGAAGGCCGGGGTCTATTGCGCCGCAGGCCAGAATAGCGCACTTGCTGCGCAGCATTGGATACCGGCCTTCGCCGGTATGACGACCCTTTGGGTCGTTTTGGCAGTTTGCTGGTTTAAAAGGATAACTGCCTTTTTTATTTTTGCATTTTAATATTTTTTATCTATAATTATACAGAAAGACAAACGGATTACAGCGGATGGAAACGTCCGAGGAAAGTCCGGACACCACAGGGCAGCATACGGGTTAACGACCCGGCGGTACGCCCCGACGATCAGAGCAACAGAAACGAATCACGGAAAGCGGTGAATGAAACGGGCAATCTCTATGTGGTGCAACTTCAAATAGGTTCTCATACGGTGGCCCTGGACCGAGAACGGGTAGAAGGCTTGACATTCATGGCAACATGAAATGCAGATTAATTGTAATCATTTGTGCCGTGTCTCACGGAATACACGAAACAGAATCCGGCTTATAGTTTGTCTTTCTTAATTTGTGCCCTGTTTTCGGGCCGCACGAAGTGCATCAATCAATGCTTTTTCAACAGTAATTTTTATCTTTGGCAAAACAGCACGCATATTTAACGAATCCGCAATATCTTTGGCCATATTTTCCGCAATAAATGAAATTTGTTTTGGCGAAAATATAAACGCACCGCCAATAATATGCGCCGGAGACAATGGCGCCGCAACCCCGTCAGCCTTTATTTTCGGGGCATCTTTTAACGGCGTAACCACAGGCCCAGACACAGCCCCAGCCCCAGGGTTCTTTAATCTTTCCAAAATTTCATCAATAGTTTCAGCCATACAAAGATTATATCACACAGCCTATAAAATTGCAAACAAAGTGGGAACTATTAAGATAACCCCGCCCTTCGTCATCCCCGCAAAGGCGGGGATCCACTGCTCGGACACAATGGAGTTTTTATTTATAGTCTGCCTTTATTACAAAGCAATGGATTCCCGCCTGCGCGAGAATGACGATTTTTTTAGTGCCGGGAAATTATCTCAATCGCTCCCAACAAAGCTCTTGAAATTTTTGCCAATTTGTACTATATACTTTGGACAGAAAGGAAAATACAAAATGATAGAAAAAATTATTATGAAAATCATGGGCAGCGCAAACGACAGATTGGTAAAATCTCATGCAAAAACCGTATCTTTAATCAATGACTTGGAAGAAAAATACCATGCAATGACGGACGACGAATTACGTGCGTGTGCGGCGGAATTCCGTGCAAAATTGGCGGCCGGCGCACATGAATCCGAAATACTTGCCGACGCATTTGCCGCCGTCAGAGAGGCGTCAATCCGCACCACAGGCATGCGCCATTTTGACGTACAGATGGTTGGCGGTATGGTTTTAAATAACGGCCAAATAACCGAAATGAAAACCGGCGAAGGAAAAACTCTTGTCGCAACCCTTGCCCTATTCTTAAAGGCTCTTCACGGCAAAGGCGCACATTTGGTCACGGTTAACGATTATCTTGCCAAACGAGATGCGGAATGGATGGGTGTTATTTATGAAAAATTGGGCCTTTCTGTGGGCATTATTCAACACGCAATGAACGACGACGAACGTCGTGCGGCATACGCATGTGATATTACTTATGTCACGAATTCTGAGCTTGGCTTTGATTATCTTCGTGATAACATGAAATTTTCCGCAGACCAGCTTGTACTTCGTCCGTTCTTTTATTGTATCGTTGACGAAGTTGACAGCATCCTTATTGACGAAGCACGTACACCATTAATCATATCGGGTCCGGCCGAAGACACATCCGAACTTTATTATCAAATTGACGATATCGTTAAACAATTTACCGAAACAGATTTTGTAAAAAATGAAAAAGACAGGCACGTGACGCTGACCGAATCCGGCACTGATACTGCGACACGCCTTTTGTCAGAGGCGGGGCTTTTGGTCGGCGACAATTTATATTTGCCGGAAAACGCACGCCTTGTCATGCATGTCCAACAGGCATTAATGGCAAACAATCTTTTCAAACGTGAAGTAAATTACGTTGTGCGTGGCGGCGAAGTTTTATTGGTTGATGAATTCACCGGCCGTGTTATGACTGGCCGTCGTTTCAGCAAAGGACTACACCAAGCTTTGGAGGCCAAAGAACGTGTAAAAATATTACCGGAAAATCAAACTGTATCATCTATTTCATATCAAAATCTTTTCCGCATGTTTCCAACATTGGCCGGCATGACCGGAACCGCTATGACCGAAGCCGCAGAATTTGAAGAAATTTATAATCTTCGTGTTGTATCTGTGCCAACAAATCGCCCGGTCGCCAGAGTTGACCACCAAGACGAAATTTACCGTAATAAAGAGGAAAAATTTGCGGCAATTTTAACCCAAGTCAAAGAATGTATGGACCGTGGACAACCTGTTTTAATCGGCACCGTATCCATTGAAAAATCCGAAGAGCTTGCCGACATTGTACGCAAAGAATTAAAAATTGAACCAGCCGTTCTTAACGCCAAACACCATGAAAACGAGGCATATATTGTCGCACAAGCCGGCGTCACCGGCGCCGTTACAATCGCAACAAATATGGCGGGCCGTGGAACGGATATTAAATTGGGCGGAAATACTGACAAGCTCTTGACAGAGCTTAATGAGCAATTAGCAAATAGCAAAGAGCAATTATCAGAAAAAGAAATTGAGAAAAGAAAAAAAGAAATCTGGGACAGAGTAGAGGCCGACAAAGTAAATGTTTTAAATGCCGGCGGTCTGTATGTTATCGGAACCGAACGCCATGAATCCCGCCGCATTGACAACCAATTACGTGGGCGATCCGGCCGTCAAGGCGACCCGGGCGACTCAAAATTCTTTTTATCTTTGGATGACGATTTGATGCGCATATTCGGCGCCGCACGTCTTGAAGGCATGTTGTCATCACTTGGATTAAAACCGGGCGAGGCAATCACTCATCCGTGGATTACCAAAGCGCTTGAAAAAGCACAAAAACGTGTGGAAGCCCGCCATTTTGAAGCCCGCAAAGAATTGCTTAAATACGATGACGTTATGAACGATCAACGTAAAGAGGCATACAAAATCCGCCATGAATTAATGACGGATGAAAATCTTGAACCATTCCTTATGGACATAATGGGCGACATAGTTGAAAATATCGCAGAGACAAATATCCCGGAAAAAGCGCACAAAGAAGACTGGAATTTGACCGGCATTAATGATGCGATGAAGCAAACTTTTGGAGTGGATATTACAGACCTTGAAACTTGGCGTACAAACCCAGACATCACAGAACAAAAGGCGTTTGAAGGGTTAATGGGCGTGGCACGTAGCCGTTATGATTTTCAAGTAAACCGCTATGGCAAAGATATGATGGACCGTGCAATCCGCCAAACATCACTTCATGCGCTTGACACCATTTGGCGCAAACATTTGGCCGCTATGGAAGCACTTCAAACCGGAATTGGATTACGTGGATATGCACAAAAAAATCCATTATATGAATACAAACGTGAGGCATTTGAAATGTTCCGTTCGTCTATGCATAATTTCAAAAGCATGGCATTGGCATACGTTTGTCGCCTGGAATTAAATATGGATGAAATCAATGCAATGAAAAAGCAACAGGCCGAACGTGATGCGGAATTAAACAATCCAAATCATACAGCCATGCCTTTTGCTCCGGCGGGCAAGTCTGCGATTGGACGCAATGATAATTGCCCGTGCGCATCTGGTAAAAAGTATAA
>WQVP01000064.1 GCA_009785765.1 Alphaproteobacteria bacterium
CAGAGCGTATGCGTTATTGGGGCGTAAATAATGCAAGCGCTGCGAACGCTATGCGTACCGCACTTTTTGGAAATGACACTTTAAGATTCCGTGAAGGCGGGCAAGAGCATCCAATTATAATAGAGATGGATAACGCATACCAAACACGTAATTTATTCAGATCAGTATTCGTATCAAGCCCCAAAGGATTGGTCGCACTTTCCGAACTGGGCACCATTGAATACGCACCTATGATTTCAGACATCCATCGTGTATCAAAACAAAGAGTCACAGAAATCGGCATTATACTTGGAAAATCAACCATCGGCCCAGTCCAAGCGCAAATTGAACAATTTTTGGGCGACATGGATTGGACGCCTGGATACGGATTTAATTTCGGTGGAATTTCAGAAATCCAAGACGAAATGCAGGCAGAAATGCTTGCCGCATTCTTGCTGGCTACGATTTTAACGTATATGCTTTTGGCGGCGATTTTGAATTCATTCTTGCACCCACTTACCATTGCGACATCTATACTATTCTCGTTTGCGGGCGTGTTTTGGATGCTTTTCCTTACCGGCGCAAGTATGAATATTGCGGCCATGCTTTCCATCATTATGTTGGTCGGACTTACCACAACAAATAACATTCTTGTTCTTGAACCGGCATTAAACAAAGTGCGCTCTGGCATGGATTATGCGTCGGCGCTTTGGTCCGAATTCGTTGACAAGCGACGTATGTTATTCATGACAACCATTGCGGTTGCGGCCGGAATCGCACCACAGTTGTTCAGCGCAGACGGCGTTAAATCATCCATGGGCGCTGTTATTGTTGGCGGAATGGTTGCATCGCTTTTCTGGACATTTGCGATGACGCCGGCTTTATTTGTTGCGCTTGAAAAATTGCGTGATAGAATCTTTAAAAAGGCAAAATAGTTATGAATTGGGAAAAGATTTACAAAGAAAATAAATCCGGAAGGCGTGTGTTTGAGCATATCGTCGGCGACGAAAAGTTTTATGTAAAACGTCGCACAAAAAAGCTTAAATACTTTGAACGTCTTTTGCCGAAAATTATTTATTTTCTTACTGGCTCTATATTGGTGGCGCCGCCAAAATTTGATACGGAAAACAACTTTGAAATACAAAGACTTGAACAATTACGCCGTGCAAAAATCAACGCACCAAAGGTTGTTTATACAGGCAAAGACTTTTTCGTTATGTCTGATGTCGGCGATCAAATCGGAAAATTTATTCGCACAAACCCAGGAAAAGAAGAAGAGTACATCATTAAAACCGTCAAACAACTTGCAAAGATGCATAACGCCGGTATTATACACGGCGGCGCCCAAGTTCGGAATTATTGCACCAAAGGCGGCAAAATATATACCATTGACGTAGAAGAAGACTATGATGATAAACACATAGATAAAATGAAAAAAAGAGATATTGTTTTATTTTTATACTCTGTGCAAAGACGATTTCCAACCACGGACGTCAAAAAAATCGCAGATGCGTATCATAAAGAGACCGGCTTTAATATTTCCTCATACATGCAAAAACTGGCCGGACGATTTCGCTTTGCGTTATTTTTTGAAAAACTATTGCCGAAAAAACGCCAATTCCAAGGCGCCTTTGAATTAATCAGAAATTTTTTATAAGAAATTACGAAGGCCTGCGGCACGTGCCCAATCCATGGCCTGTGTATATTCCGCACGTGTTAATGCACGGTTTAATGGCGGATAATAACGTGAACGATACGCTGGCCAAAATTGTCCCATAATGTTCACATGTTGTTCGGGGCCAAAGTTTTTTACAATCCATTTTACAAGTTTATCTGCGCCGCCCGCATTTTCCGGCAAAACCAAATGCCGAATAACAACCCCGTGCGTGGCAAGTCCGTTTTCATCCATGGTTAAATTCCCAACCTGTCTGTGCATTTCTTTTATTGCGGCACGTGCATGACGGGGATAGTCCATTGCGCCCTGCATAAGCCTGGCGCCTATTTCGGCGTCTTGGAATTTAAAATCTGGTTGGTAAATATCAACAATCCCATCCAATAATTTAACGGCTTTTAGAGATTCATATCCGCCTGTGTTATAACAAAGCGGAATGTTCAGACCACGTGCAATCGCAAGGCGAAGACCCGTTATAAGATGCGGCAAAAGATGCGTCGGTGTTATAAAGCTTACGTTATGACAGCCCATATTCTGCATTGAAATTAACATATCGGCCAATTGTTCATGCGTTGTATATTGCCCATCGCCCCGATGATTAATTTGCCAATTCTGACAAAAAATACATTTTAAATTACAACCGGATAAAAATACACTTCCCGACCCAACTGTGCCACGAATTGGTGCCTCGTTTCCAAAGTCTGGCCCGAATGATGCCACACGAAAACTGTTGGCAAAGCGGCATTTGCCACCACGCCCCGCCCGGCGGTTTACACCGCACATACGTGGACACAAAGTACATGGCGCATACATATCCCAAAGTGCGGCTTCACGTTTGGCAAGCTCTCCGGATGCTTCCAGGTCTAAATACCTTGGTCTATACTTAGACTCGGAATTGACGACTGATGATTGATGGTTATTTTTTTTTGCACGATAAGAAACTTTTACGCCACCAATCGTCGCCACAGCAATGGCGCCGCCTGCAATCAATCCACCTGTTAATAATTTACGCCTGCATACATTCATAATTAAATCATAGCCACACAGGCCATAACTTTCAACATAAAAATTGAAAATCCGATTCGTTTTGCAAAACCTGCATTTTTGGCCACACCATTTACCAGAGAAACCCAACTATGATTTCAACACATAGTTGCAAACATTGATTATCATATATTTATCGGATACTATGCTGAATATATTCCTGTGATAATTTTTTCCAATTCACGGTACAATATAATAGACAGGGACAAAGAGAGAGAAAATGAATCACGATTCTATTTGGAAAATATTGCACAAACATGCAGTACGTGAAAAGCCATCGGATGATATTTTACCGGACGGCGAAACCTATAATAATCATAATAATTATAAAGACAATGACAACGACAACATAGAGAATCATGAATGAAACATAAAGATATATGGGCGGCGATTGAATCATTCGCAGCAGAGAGAAACCTTTCATGTTCGGCACTTGCCCGTGTAAGCGGGCTGGACGCAACAACTTTTAACAAATCAAAAAGATGGTCAAATGTCGGCCAAGAAAGATGGCCAAGTGTCGGAAGTATTGCAAAAATAATCGCCGCAACTGACGCTTCATTTGAAGACTTTGCCGATCATGTATCAAGGCATATTAATGGAAACTAGGGATCGTTATCCGGGTCTTTATCGGTTATACGTTTTGATACATCTTCCAAAATACTTTCCGCATAGTCGGTTATGTTCTTCATACGGCGAAAAAAGCCCTTTTTATGCCCACGAAATAACGCATACAGCGCAAGCCCCGATATAATAATGGTCAAAACATTCGCCAATAATTCAAAGTGCATATGAAAATTCATGCATGAATAATATCATGCATGAATTGTTTTTTATATGGGAATGAATTGATAACTATTAATTAAAATAATCCAATTTCATTGCGCGTTTAACACGTGCGTTTGTTGCGGCGGCAATTTTGCGGGCACGGGCCGTGCCATCTTCCAAAATCTTCATAACAGCAGCCGGGTCCCTTGCCAATTCTTCACGGCGGGCACGTATCGGCCCAAGTATATCTTGCAACACATCA
>WQVP01000065.1 GCA_009785765.1 Alphaproteobacteria bacterium
ATCAAGCGGATTTGAATTAATTGGGGACCCACGTATGGAAAGCATGAATTTTGCGCCGGCATCTCGTGAAGTACGTGCAACATTTGCATATCGTGCGCAATTGGCGGAACATACGCATGGTGCACTGGGACTGGTGTATCGCATAAATCCAAATAACACAGATTTATTTGGGAACGAGCGAATTGCAATGTTCAGACTTTCGCACAGATTGGGTATTTAAAGAATAAAATAGTTTTATGCAAAAAATACAACCCGCATCGGCTCTGTCTTTGCGGGTTGTTTTTTAGAAACACTAAATTTCTATGTCCATTATAATGGACAACGTTATTTACTTCTGAACTATCCAAAAAATTGTGTCCGCAGAAAAATCTTTGACCGCTTCGTTTTCATTGGCAAAATCTGGGCGGAATGCGTATTCTATTATTTTAAAGTTGCCTCGCTCTATGAATTCTTTGACTTCGTCTATGCTTGGGATATGGATTATATTTAATATCTCATTCGGCAAATCCTTTGGATAAATCATATCGCCAAATTTTTCAAGACGCTGGTCTTGTGTTCCATCTTCAAAACGTAATTTTTGTTCAGCCCAAAATTCTGCATGTTTCTCATTTCCATCACGTTTGTGAGCAGTAAAAATAAATTTTCCACCAGGCTTTAATATACGACGAACCTCTGCTAATACCATATCACGATTTTTTTGTTCTGGGATACACATAAGGCCATTAAAAGAAAATATAACTATTATCATCAAAAGGCAAGTGGCGTCCATCTCCTTGCATAAATTCAATAACAAGGTTATGTTCATTTGAATAATTTTTTGCGAATTCAACAAATCTGTCAGATAAATCCAATCCGATAATGTTTTCATAACCAAGACGGAACAAATTTATAGTTGTGCGTCCAGTACCACAGCCCAAATCTAAAATTTTATCGGTTTTATTTATATATTTTTCAAACATAATTTTTTCAGATTCCCAAAGACCGATTTTTTCAATGGCTTCTCCATAATGTGCTAAATTTTTATCAGTTTCATAATAACTTTTCGTTGTCTCTATTGTTATTTGGCTCATTTTTTGTCTAAAACAATTATAACCATTTAAAATGCAAAAATAAAGCCCAAAATAGCTTGTCCAATATATTGGACAGGTATGATTAAGGTAAAAATCAAGTCGTTTTTATGATATAATTCCTTGTGTTGCAATGAAATGAAATTTAAGCTTCGTGATTTTTTAACAAATATTTATGCATTCGGATTTTTTAATTCGCTGATATTTTTATATCCCGTATATGCTATATTTTTTGCTGACAATGGATTGTCTGACATTCAGATTTCTGTGTTGTTTATAATATGGTCGCTTGCCACTATGGCGTTCCAAGTTCCAGTTAATATATTTGCGAGTATATTCAAACCAAAACAAATGGTAATATTTTGCCAATTTATGAAACTGTCCGCATTTGTTTTGTGGTTTATGTGGCCGACGTTTTACGGATTTGCGCTTGGGTTTATATTGTGGGGAATCCAGTGGGCAAACTGGGACTCTGTTACAGAGGGTATGATATATGATGAGCTAAAAGAATTGCGATCAAAAAAAGCATATGTAAAGATTTCTGGTAGGCGCTCTTTTGTTGACATGATTGCGATACTTATCGGGGCATCAGGATCGCTATTGCTTGCGTTTGGATATGGAATTATTTTTGCGCTTTCTATAATTTCTTTGTTGGTTTCTATATTTTTTCTGTGGCGCACAAAACTTACAAAAAATATCCCGCATAACATAGGGGTGGGTCTTGCCAAGAGATTAAGTGTTGGGACGCGTGTACTTCGCGCCTCTCCTTATGTATTAAAAATGTTTATTTTGGCGTGTGTGTTAAATGCAGTATATGTTATAGATGACTATATGGGGCTGATAGGTATAGAGCTTGGTATGCCTGTTATATATATTGGCGCTATATTTTCCATGACACAGGCAGCACAAAACTTGGGGAGCGTTTTTGCATATAAATTTGAACATATTAAAAATTCTGCTCTATATTATGGATCCATAGGGTTGGGGCTTATACTTGCGTTATTTTATTTTACATTCAATTTGCCTGCGATTTTATTACTTGGGTTGTTTTTTCTTGTTTGTGGTGCATTGTATACAATTGCATTTGGTCGTATGCAGCATGCTATATCATCCGGTTGCAGAACTATGGTGCTTGGGATGAACAGTGTTCTTACGCAAGTGGTCTGTATATTTGTATATGTTTTGGTTGGCATAGGGCTTGCCTTTGGTGGATTTAATTATAGCATGCTTTTGGTTGGGGCTTTGTGTGCAGCGGTTGGAATATGGGCATTATTGTTTTTGAAAAAATATAGCGTCAAAGCAAATTCAGCCGATGATTGTATCAACTATAAGCAAATTAAAAAATAATACCTGTCCAATATATTGGACAGCTGATTTTTATATCATCGGCTTAATAAGAGATACTATAGTTTTTACTTGTCCAATATATTGGACAGCGATATATTTAATGCATATTGACCGAGAGAGAACAGTGTGCGTTTTATATATAAAAAAGATGTCGGCAAAGCCGACATCACAATTATTCATTATTTACTTACCACAACCATCGCCGGGCGAAGTACATTATCGCCCATCATATATCCGGCTTGGAATTCTTCCAGAATAATATCTGGCTCTGTGCCTTCGCTTGGCGATGCAGATATTGCATGATGAAAAAGCGGGTTTAATTTTTGGCCAACGGTATCAATTTTAATTATGCCAATTCCGGCCAAAACAGACTCTGATGCTGCGTACAAAGTCTTAATCCCTTCGTCATCCGGCGCATGGGAAAGCGCCGCATGAATTGCGTCAATTAATGGTAAAAATTTCTCTGCAACCATAATGCCACGGCGTGCGGCGGCGGCCTGTACGTCAACAGTGCTGCGTCTTTTTGTGTTTTCAAGTTCGGCCATCGCACGTATGTATTTGTCTTGTAATTCTGCGATTTGTTCATCTTTTGTGTCAACAAAAGTATCGCCGACGGCTTTGCTTACTTTAACTTGTTGGATTTCTTGTTCTGTCATTTTTCTATCTCCGTATTTTCAATCATAATCATGTGTCTTTAACTAACCACTGTTATTATTGGTATAAATGTTTCAGGTGTTAATGATGCGCGTCCCACCAAAAAGCCGGATACGTTTTTAATGCCAAAGATTTCTTTTGCGTTTTCTGCGTTTACACTTCCGCCGTATATAATTGGTGCGGCGATATGCATATCACGCAATACTTTGTTTATATGGGTGTGCATTTGCTCAATGTCAAGGGCGGATGGGATTTTATTCGTGCCGATTGCCCAGACAGGCTCATAGGCAATAATAAATTCCGCCGGATGTTTGGTGAATTCCGCCGGGATTGATTTCCGGACTTTCATTTCAATTGCAGAGTACGAATCTTTGCAGATTTCGCCATCACAATCCACATCATCGCCAACGCATATAATCGGGATTAATCCGGCCCGGTGCGCCATTAATGCCTTTGATGCCACCATATCGCATGATTCACAGGCGTTTTTTCGGCGCTCGCTATGGCCGACGATTGTGAATTTTGTGCCGGTCTCGGCGATTTGCGTTGCAGATATTTCGCCCGTAAATGCACCTTTTTCATGCGCTGAAATATCTTGGGCGCCAAAGAATACAGGCGATACAGACGCCGCACCAAGATATATAGCCGGCG
>WQVP01000066.1 GCA_009785765.1 Alphaproteobacteria bacterium
GGGAACTTGGTATGGAGAGCCGGTCAATAATCACATAAATATCATGCTTTTTATTTTTATCAAGGGCGGGCGGTGTTTCAAGGCTGACCAATTCGCCGTCTATGATGGCACGTAAATAACCTTGTTTAACCAAGAACGCTATTTCTTTTTTATATTCACCTTTGCGTGCACGCACCAACGGCGCCATAACATAAATTTTTGTGCCGGCCGGAATTTTAAGTGTCCACTCTACCATTTCCGCCACAGTTTGCGACGCAAAAGGTTTACCTGTAATAGGCGAATGCGGCACACCAACACGTGCCCACAAAAGACGAAGATAATCATAAATCTCTGTAACGGTTCCGACTGTGGAACGTGGATTTTTTGATGTTGTTTTTTGTTCAATTGAAATTGCAGGCGACAATCCCTCTATGAAATCAACATCGGGTTTTCGTTGCATGTCCAAGAATTGACGTGCATATGCGGACAGACTTTCCACATATCTTCGTTGCCCTTCTGCGTAAATAGTATTGAACGCAAGCGATGACTTGCCCGATCCAGATACGCCGGTAATGACCACCAATTTATTTTTTGGTATGTCCAGGTCTATGTTTTTAAGGTTGTTTTCCCGGGCTCCCCGGATCTTGATGTTTTTCATATTAGTGTTAGTGGCTGGTGCTAGTGATTAGTGTTGGAATAGTATACTATGAAATTTAATGAATTCAATATTTAATGTATAATAATAAATGGCGTAAATATACGCCATTTAAAATAACCAGCCACTAGCACCAGCCACTAATTCCCCATCAATGCGGCGGGTGTCATTACTATGCCGCTTCGGCGGACGTTATCCGCACCAAGTGCCGGCGCCAATTGGCCATTAACCCAAACATCCAAGCCTCCGGCGTTGCCAACTGTTGCACGTACGTTTGTGGTTGGCACATAATAAACATCGCCACGTGTTAACACCCGTGAAAACACAGTTTCCCCGCGTGCATCTTCTATGCGAACCCAAGATTCTGCGGTTGCTTGTAATACAACGTTTGCATTTGCACGGTTTGCAGTACCAAATGATTCACGCACAGGAATGCGAAATTCAATTCCGCTTGGTGCTGTGGCGGTTTCAACCTCTGTCGTTGCAACCTCGTCCCCTGATGGAAGTATGTATGAAACCTTGCCAACAAGTGCAAACAAAACGGCAAGTATAATGGCCAAAGCACCAACAAAGGCCAAAACTGTTTTCCAGTTTACAACAACAAAATCTGTGATTTTTTGAATGACACCCACTTTCATTGGCTTTGACACAGGAACAATAGGCATCTCTGTTATTTCGTCTTCGCCTTCTTCATTTTCGCTTTCAATATCGTCTGGGTTTTGTAAAATGCCCAATTCATATTTAATTTTGCCAACAACAATCTTTGGATCAAGTTCAAGTTCAATGGCGTAATTCCGTGCAAACCCAAGGATATATACAAGCTCTGGAATTTTTGAATATTGGCCTTCTTCCAAGGCTTCCAAGAATTCTTCACGGATACAAAGTACACGTGCAATTGTTGCAAGTTCACGTTTACGACGACCCGTAGTACGTGCAGTTTTTAATATTTCGCCCGCAGTGCGCCCATCAAAAATTTGTTCGTTTATATCCATTTTGCCCTCTTTTTGTACACGGGATTATAATGCTTTTTATTATGTTTGCAATATAAAAATGCTCCGAAATAAGTTCCCCTCCTGTGGAGGGATGCGGCAACGCCGCGGAGTGGTCTTTTATAAATCGTAGGGGCGTGTTGCACACGCCCAAAAACTTGTCACAGGATGATATTATGCGGGCTTATGCAATACGCCCCTACAAGACCACCCCGCCCTTCGGGCACCCCTCCACAGGAGGGGAACTTATGCCGAGGCTGTTATGCAAAGAAATCTTTTATTATTTTTTCCAATTCTACGGGACATACAGTCTGATTTACCTTTGTACGAAATTCAGCATTTCCTTGCATACCGGTTGCATACCATGCGGCATGTTTGCGGAACAATGGTACGCCTGCACGTGCGCCATAATAATCCAAAGTTTTATGTAAATGTTCCAAGATAATCGTGGCTCGTGTTCGTGGCTCGTGTTCGTTGCCGGACAATTCGGCCAAAATCCATGGATTGCCCAATAATGCACGGGCCAACATAACGCCGTCTGCGCCCAAATCTTTCACGAATTGCATATCTTGTTCGGCGTGTATATCGCCGTTAAAGATAACGGGGATTTTTGATTTTTGATTTCTGATTGCTGATTTAAGTTTTGCAATCTCGTCCCAGTTTGCCCGTCCTGCATAGCCTTGCGCTCTGGTTCTGCCGTGTATTGTACAAAGACACGCACCGTTATCAGCACATATTTTGACAATTTCCGCACCGTTCAAACTGTTCGCATCCCAGCCAAGGCGGGTTTTCATCGTCACCGGAATTTTAACCGCACGCACGACCGCATCCACAATTTCACCGGCAAGCTTTGGCGTCCGCATTAATCCGGCACCTGCGCCCGCTTTTTGTGCAACTTTGGGCACTGGGCACCCCATATTGATGTCTATCCACGATGCACCATTTTGTTCCAAAATTTTCGCCGCATCAGCCATAATGTTTGGCTCTGTTCCGAAAATCTGTGCGCCAATCAAACCCTCGTCCGCATATTCATCCCAGTTTCGGCGATTGCCCGTAGACTTATCATTTTTATGCCGGTGGGTTATTGAATGACATGAAATCATTTCGGTCAAGATTGGCACGTCTGGCGCCAACGCCCGTAAAATTTCCCTATATGGTTTATCAGTAATGCCCGCCAAGGGCGCTGCGAATATAGGTTTTGGAATTTCTATATTTCTTATATTTATTTTATCAAACATGTATGATATAATAATCACATGATACAAAAAGTCAAAGAATTATTTGCATTTATTGGGCGGGCTTGGACGGGCGGCGTGCGTGGTAAAATTGGAATTATCGCATTTCTGTTTGCTGTACTTTTTATCGCACGAATGTTCATAGGGCATGCAACCATTCCGGGTCTTATTACGGGCGAATTTCATCTTGCACGTGAACGTGCGCAATTACAAACAGAACGTGAAAGATTGACCGCAGTTGAAACACATATTCAATTGGTGCAATCGCATTCACATGATTTCATAGAAGAATTGGCGCAAAGCCGCCTTAATATTGGGAATCCCAATTTGCGGATTTTGAGATAAGCATTTTATATCTGGCATAGCGCATTGTATAATAAAGCATCGTTCCAATAACTACGCCTGCGACCAATTGCCCAAACATAGTAAATACAAGTACTGTAATCATAGCCGCCGCATCACGTTTACGTGTTTTAAGTGTTATGATTTTCCAAAGCAATTTCCAATCAATAATTCCAATACCAACTCGCACCAAAATTCCCGCCAAAACAGCCAACGGAATCATCGCCGCAATCGGCGCAAAGAAAAATAATACTGACAACAAAACACCCGCTGCACAAAGTGCCGACAGGCGTGCACGCCCACCAAATTTAATATTCGCCATAGTCGGAACGGTTGAATTAGAGCCTGCAAAACCGCCAAACAAACTTGATACCGTGTTTGCAACACCAATACCGATAAGGTCTTTGTTATAGTTGTTTTTCGTCCAAAGCGCCTGCGTCACAGCCTTTGATGTAAGAAGCGTATCTATACTGGACAACAGTGCAAGCGAAAGCGCAATCGGAACTA
>WQVP01000067.1 GCA_009785765.1 Alphaproteobacteria bacterium
ACTGGCAAAATTTGCAATGTTGTTGGCTTTTGTTGGTGTTGTGTCTGCTTGCGGATCACGCACTCACAGAATCCAAGAAGTTAACGTTCACGACACACCACGTGTATTCTTTGCATTTGATAGATATGACATCAGCGAAGAAGCACGCATTAACTTGCAAGGACAAGCATTGTTCATGCAAAACAACCCAGCCGTACGCATCACTATTGAAGGTCATGCGGACGAACGTGGAACACGTGAATACAACCTTGCGCTTGGCGCACGTCGCGCGAACGCAGCACGCAATGTGTTGATCGCCGAAGGCGTAGAGGCAAACCGCATCCGCACAGTATCTTATGGTAAAGATAGACCATGGAAATTGGGCACGGGCGAGTCTGTATGGCGCTATAACAGAAATGCAACCACTGTGGTTCGTAGATAAAAAAATGTGGGCATCGCCCACATTTTTTATTACCACAAAATTAATTGATGCGGGCGCCTGCTTGTAATTCGCGCCGGTCATGTACTTGTGTGTACACTCCCTTGCGAATTACGGCGCAATCACCACGCCTGAATTAATTTTAACCCGTGACAATAATTTCCGGCTTTCGCCGGATTTTGTTTTTTGTCTCTTTCTCCTGCCCCCTTTGGGGGCGGGTGGCCGGCGCAGCCGGACGGGTGGGGGAAAATAAAATAATCAACACAATATCAACAAATACAAAAAATACTTGTAATTAATAATTTATATTGTAAAATCTAAAACCTTGGGTGTATAGCTCAGTTGGTTAGAGCGCTACGTTGACATCGTAGAGGTCAGGGATTCGAGTTCCTTTACACCCACCATCTTTCGCCCTTTGGGCTTCGGATGGCTGCGCCACATTTTCCGCATATTGCGGATTTTTTATTTGCCTTATCTTGCTCTGGCCCTTATAATCATGGGACGTAAAGGATATGCCATGAAACATACAACAAAAACTTTGGATGAATTTTTCAAAAAACATTTGGATATAGACGGATATGTGGCGGCTGACTATGGACCAAACGGATTACAAGTTGATAACGACGGGTCGGAAATTAAAAAAATCGCATTCGCAGTTGACGCCAGCATGGACACATTTATCGCAGCGCGCGATATGGGCGCAGATGCATTGTTCGTTCATCACGGAATTTTTTGGAGCCAAGAAAATCCATGGATAATGGTCGGCGCTTTGCGCACACGTGTAAAGTTTTTGCTTGATAATAATATTGCGCTTTATGGCGTGCATCTGCCTTTGGATGCGGATGCAAAGCTTGGGAATAATATTTCAATACTTCGTATGTTGGGTGCAACCGATATAAAGCCATTCGGCATGCATGTCGGCAAAAAAATATCGTTCAAGGGCACACTGCCCACACCAATGACGAACGATGAAATTATAGAAAAGATACAGTTCAACGACAATACGGCCAAAGAAAACTTTGCATTCGGGCAGGGCAAAAATACATCCATAGCGGTTATGACGGGCGGCGGTGCATATAATGCCCTTGATGCAATAAACGACGGCGATGTTGATGTGTTCATATCAGGCGAACTAAATCATACCATCTATATCCGCGCGCAAGAAGCCGGCATGAACATTATTGCAGGTGGGCACTACCAGACAGAGGTTTGGGGTGTCCGCAACATGATGGAACTGGTTAACCAAGAACTTGGCATAGATGTTGAATTCATTGATATGCCCACAGGAATGTAATTATTATGACATATAAAAAACACCTCATAACCGCTGCATTGCCGTATGTTAACAATATTCCGCATATCGGGAATTTTGTTGGATCAATCTTGCCGGCAGATATTTATGCCCGTTTTAAGCGAGCAAAGTATGGCGCCCAAAATGTTTTGTTTGCATGCGGCGCCGACGCACACGGCAGTCCCATTGTAATCCAAGCAAAGAAAGAGGGCGTATCACCCGCCGAATTGGTCGCAAAATATCACGCACTTCATGCGAAAATATTTTCTGAATTTAATATATCTTTTGATGGCGGATATGGCACCACAAACAGCGACGCACAAAAAAAACTGGTGCATGAATTATTCACTGCGCTTGATAATAATGGCTTTATTGAAGAACGTGAAACTGTGCAACCATATTCAGTTGATGATGATATGTGGCTTGCCGACCGCCCAATAGAGGGCACTTGCCCAAAATGTAATTATGAATGCGCCCGTGGGGACCAATGCGACAAATGCAATGAATTATTGGATCCGGCGGATTTAATAAATCCTTATGCTGCGGACAGTGGATCTCGCAATATTGAAATGCGTAAAACAAAAAATCTTTTTTATCGTCATGACAAAGTTAAAGATGATGTAAAAAAATGGGTGAATGATACGGCGGAAAATAATTGGTCAAAGTATGCGACCCAGGCAACAAAAAAATATTTGGGCGAAGATGTTCCAAACCCATCCGTCACTCGTGATCTTCCGTGGGGAATTCCGGTGAATAAGCCGGGGTATGAAAACAAAGTTTTTTATGTATGGTTTGATGCGCCATGGGGATATATTTCTATTTCACAAAGCGCACGTGCGGATTGGGCGGATTTTTGGCATGCGGGAACAGATTGCCATTATGCGCAATTCCTTGGCAAAGATAATATTAAATTTCACGCCCTGTTTTTCCCAGGCCAAGAGATTGCGTGGGCGGACGGAAACTTTAAAAAAGTTGACCTATTAAAAGGCCTTGCATTCCTTAATTTTGAAGGGGCAAAGATTTCAAAATCAAATAACCACGGGATATTTTTGGACGATGCATTAACCGATGCGCCCGCAGACGCATGGCGTTATGCATTGATTGCATCGGCGCCTGAAACCGATGATACAGATTTTACAATAAGGCGTTTCGCCGATATTGTAAACAAAGATTTAAATGGCGTGCTTGGCAATTTTGTTTCACGTGTTTGCAAGTTAACCGAAAAGAATTTTGGCCTTGTCGTTCCGACAAAGGAACAAGGAACAGGAACCGGGGATTTAGAAAAAAACATTAATGACAAACTTGCTGAATTAACCGATGCACTTGAAAAATGTGAATTCAGAAAATCGGTTGCGACGCTTCGTGAAATATGGGGCGCTGGCAATAAATTTTTGGATGAAACGGCTCCGTGGACGTTAATTAAAAATGGCGACATGGATGCGGCCGGCGCGGTCTTGAACGAATGTTTCGGGCTAATTGATTTTTATGCACGGATAAGTGCACCATTTATTCCAACGACCACAGAGAAAATGCAAAATATTTTTACGACCACAAATCACGAACACGATTTATCATGGCCGACTGAGTACGAACACCGTATTAAAGATGGCACAGAATTCGTTGTGCCGGAAAATCTCTTTGTGCGCATAGACGATGATAAAACAAACGAAATGACAGAGAAATATACTGGCAAAAAATGAAGTTAGTTTTACTTTCTTGTTGTGCGCCGTGCAGTGCAGATATGATTTATCAGCTGTGCAATGATGGCACAGAATTTGTCGTCCTTTTTTATAATCCAAATATCTATCCTGAATCTGAATATATTTTGCGCCGTGATTCACAAATAAAACTATGCAACGAATTGGGTGTCAAATGTGTTGTGCTGGACGGGAGTTATGATGGGTGGCTTGATGATGTAAAAACAAATTTGCACACTCACC
>WQVP01000068.1 GCA_009785765.1 Alphaproteobacteria bacterium
AACCCATTTATAAGGCGCAATTGAAAGGTTTGATATGCGAAGCATATTTTTAACCGCATCAACTGTTATGCCTTTTTCAACTTGGAAAACACCGTAAGCAACAGTTTTGCCGTTCATATTACGCTCAAAAACCGCCGCCGCAAGAATGCCTTCGTTTTGCAAATAAAGGTCTTCCAATTCGTCCGGGTAAACATTTTTGCCCGTGTCCAAAACAATTAACTGTTTTGCACGGCCTTTGACGGTTAATCGTCCACGTGAATCTATGACGCCCAAATCGCCTGTTTTAAACCATCCGTCTTCAAATGATTCGGCGTTGGCTTCGTCATTATTTACGTATCCAGACATCAAAAGATTTCCACGAAACCAGATTTCTCCAATCCCATCTTTGCCCGGATTGTGGATTTTGATTTCGTTGCCTGGCAAAGGTCCGGCCCACGAAAGTGTTCCGTCAAGCTTTGTAAACTTTAAATTAAAGTTCGCAGGTCCCGTGGTTTCGGTCAATCCATAACAATCGCCAACGGTCATGCCAAGTGCCTCGTAAAATTTACGAATATTTGGTTTGAATACCGCACCTGCGGAACAAAGGATTGACACACGCCCGCCGAATAAATCACGAACTGGTTTTGTGATTTTATCAACCACGCCGCCAAGACCAATTTTGCGAAGCATTGGTTCTGCGAAAATTACAGTCTTGAAAATGCCTGACTTTAATTTTCCTTTTTCCTTTACGCCGACCATAATCTTTTTATAAAAGCCCTCCCATACACGTGGCACAGCCGGAATTGCATGAGGTCTGTATTTTTTAAAGTCGGCCAATATAACATCCGGTCGTAAATTGGTTTGCAAAAGCAATGGCATGCGCAAGCATACCGGTGCCATAATATTTACAACAACACCATAAATATGGTACAGCGGTAAAAATCCATACATAATATCGCCTGGTTTTAATACAGCGCTGTATTGCATCATCCCATCGCCCAATGCAACCAAGTTGCCATGGGTTAATCCAACAACTTTTGCTTTTCCGGATGTGCCGGATGTAAACGATAATTGCGCAATATCTGAAAGGTTAACGTCGCCTGCGACAAAGTATTTTTCATTTGTATCGTCCGGTGTTTCAATGTCGTGCATTTGAACGCCGCAATCTGTGAAAAAGTTTTTTTGCGCAAGACAAAGTTTACAATCCGTAATCTTCATCATTGCGGAATGCTCTGTTGCCACAAGACCTGTATCAAGCATCAGTACTTTGGCGCCAAGCGACGTCAAAGCAAAATATGTCTTGATAAAATCGGGGGTATTTACGGATAAGATGCCAACGACATCGCCTTTTTTGACTTTGAATTTCTTGGCAAGTGTTGTGGCACGCTTTTTAACGCCGACCAAAAAGTCGCCGCGCGTAACATTTTCACGAACCAAGAAAAGCATGTCTTTATCTATGCTGCAATGGTGTTGCAGCATTTCGTACATGTTCTTCATGTTCTTTCCTTTTATGTATGCCACAACTCTGATGATTAATAATTATGATAATGTAGAATTGCGACGATTAAGATTATAAGAGTTTATAATAAAGCGTGCAAGGGATTAATTATTAATTAAGCCACATAAATTATTATTTGCAAACTTTTAATTTATTATCTACACTTATCACAAATCGTCATCCCCGCGCAGGCGGGGACCCACTGCCTGACAACAATGAAATTCTTAGTGATAGCGCTCCTTTGCTACAAAGCAATGGATCCCCGCCTTCGCGGGGATGACGGAGTGGTATGAAATTATGGAGAATTATAAAATGAAAAAAATATTATCACTGGCGTTGACACTGACACTGACACTGACACTTATATCCTGTTCACGTGGTCAGCAAATTCCGGTTGAGCGCTCGCTTTATGAATACTATACAATTGCGCACAGGCATCTGGCGCGCGGAAACCCCAGATTCGCAGCCGAAGAATTTTTAAACGCCGAACGTTCGTTTCCGGCGTCGCCATGGGCGGCGGACGCATTAATCATGGCTGCGTACAGTGCATATCGTGACAGAGATTTCCCAGGCGTTATTTTAACCACCGACCGGTTTATGAGATTCCATCCGGGGCATGCAAATGTTGATTATGTTTTATATTTGCGTGGTATGGCATTCTTTCGCCAGACATCGGACGTGCGCCGTGAACAAGGCATGAGCGTGCTTGCATTACAAACATTCTCTCAATTGGTGGAACGTTTCCCAAATACAGAATACGCAGAAAACGCACGCAACAAGATTGTAATCTTGCAGAATTATTTGGCCGGGAAATTAATGCATTCCGCACGACGTGAAATGGCACGACAAAATTGGCCATCGGCAATTGATCATTTGCAAAACGTAATCCTTAATTTCCAAGAAACCGTTATGACACCAGAGGCCCTATTTCGTTTGCACGAATCATATCGTGCGATTGGATTGACGTCGCAATCGGACAGCTTTGCAGACATGTTAAGGCTGAACTTTCCGGATAACGAATGGGTACGGAAGTTGTAGCGGGGACAAAGTAAAGTTCCCCTCCTGTGGAGGGGTGGCGCAAAGCGCCGGGGTGGTCTTTCATTAAAGACTAAAAATAATAACGGTGGTTGCTGAAAAATTCAAAGACCACCCCGCCCTTCGGGCACCCCTCCACAGGAGGGGAACTTAATCTGAGCAAATGTCAAACAACAAACACATTTTTCAAGTTGGATTTTTTACGGGAATTTCCCGGGCGTTGGGCTTTGTGCGGGATGTGTTGATTGCAAATATTATGGGTGCAGGATTTTTATCTGATATATTTTTAACCGCATTCCGCTTGCCGAATATGTTTCGTGATTGGCTGGGCGAAGGTGCATTAAACGTTGCATTCGTACCCATGTTTGGCGAACATAAAGGTAAAAAGTCCCAAGCCGCCTATTTCGCATCAAATGCTTTTTCTTGGTTGATGCTTGGGTTATTATTTATCACGATTTTAATGTTGATATTTATGCCGTTGGTTATTATGGGGATTGCGCCAGGCTTTGCTGCAACGCCGGACAAGACTGAATTAACCATTTTAATTTCCCGCATTATGTTTGGCTATGTTTTATTGGTATGTGGTATGGCGTTTTTAAGCGGCATATTAAACGCATATCGTGAATTTGCGATTGCGGCGGCGATGCCTGCGCTTACCAATGTGTTTATGATTGGGGGTCTGCTGTTCGCAGCCGTGTCAGTGTCAGTGCCAGTGTCAGTATTATTTATACTATCCTTTGCGGTATTATTGTCTGGTATAGTGCAAATCATAATTCTGTGGCGCCGTTTAAAGAACAGGAATTTTGGATTACGACTGATACGGCCTCGCCTTACGCCGAAAATGAAAATACTTTTCAAGCGTATCGGAATTGGTTTTATCGGCACGGGTTTTTATCAGATAAGTATGATAGTCGGAATATTCATAGCGTCGTTCCAAGTTGGTGCTGTATCATGGCTTTATTATGCTGACCGTATGGTGCAATTGCCGTTTGCTATGATTGGTTTG
>WQVP01000069.1 GCA_009785765.1 Alphaproteobacteria bacterium
AAGTGTTAACTGTGTACCTGGTTCTCCGATGGATTGTCCGGCGATAACACCGACGGCTTCGCCAACGTGTACAAGCGATGAACGAGATAAGTCCATACCATAACATTTTGCGCAAAGACCATCAGATTCACATGTTAGGACGCTCCGAATATCGGCGCTTGGGATGCCGCTTCTATCAATTGCTTTGGCTGCGACTTTGGTCACAAGGTCGCCTGCTTTTACAATAACTTCGCCCGTCATTGGATGTGCGATATCTTTTGCCGCAGTACGGCCAAGTATAACATCACCCAAAGTAATAGACATAACAGAGCCGTTATATACAGGTACGCTTTCCACAGATTCTTTTGTTCCGCAATCGTGTTCTGTGATAACTGTGTTATGTGCAAGTGATACAAGACGACGTGTCAAATAACCAGCATCCGCAGTTTTAAGAGCCGTATCAGACAAACCTTTGCGTGTACCGTGCGTAGACGTAAAGTATTCCGACATGGTCAGACCTTCTTTAAAGTTTGATATAATCGGAACTTCAATAAGGTCGCCGGACGGCTTTTGCATAACGCCGCGCATACCCGCAAGCTGTTGAATCTGAGTCTTGGATCCACGTGCACCAGAGTCCGCCATCATAATGATAGAATTCCAGTTGTCGCCCGTTGTTTTACGAAGACCGCTGAACGCAATATCCGCCAATTTATTTGTAACGCCTTGCCACATATCAACAAGTTTGTTATAACGTTCGCCATGTGAAATCAAACCGTTTTGATATTGGTTTTCAATTTCTTCGGCAGCGGCTTCGGCGCTTTCAATCATTTTTTGTTTTTCTTCTGGGATAACAATGTCATCAAATCCAATAGAAATACCCGAACGTGCACCGTATTCAAAGCCCATGTTTTTAAGGCCGTCCGCCATGATAATCATGGCTTTGTCTCCGCAATGTTCATAACAGGCTTCCATTAATTGTTCAATTTGTTTTTTACCCATATTCTGGTTAACCAAATCAAACACCATGCTTTCGCTTTGTGGCATAATTGGATTTGTTATCAATTCGCCCAACTTCATACGACCAGCCGTAGTGTTAACTTTTTGGCCTTTGAACTTGGTCGCAATCGGAGTGTGTAATTTAATAACTTTGTTGTGAAGCGCCAATTCAATTTCATCCATATCCGAAAAGTGTGGAATCTTTTTGCCGGCATCGCTTCCCATTTCGGGGATTTCGCCATCAACCAAAGATAAATAATAAACACCCAAAACCATGTCTTGTGATGGTACTATCATTGGTTTTCCGTTCGCAGGCGACAATACGTTATTTGACGCCAGCATAAGTGTGCGTGCTTCCAGCTGTGCTTCCAGTGAAATCGGCACGTGCACTGACATTTGGTCGCCGTCAAAGTCCGCATTAAACCCTTGGCATACGAGTGGGTGCAAACGAATGGCTTTACCTTCAATCAACACAGGCTCAAACGCAAGAACTGAAAGTCTGTGAAGTGTTGGCGCACGGTTAAGCAATACTGGGTGCTGGTGAACAACTTGACCCAATATTTCCCAAACGATGTCTTCGCCGGCCTCTACCATTTTGCGTGCAGTCTTTAATGTATTTGCATAGTCCCCGGCCAATAATTTTGCAAAAACAAATGGTTTGAATAATTCCAATGCCATAGTTTTCGGAAGACCAACTTGGTGTAATTTCAATGTTGGACCAGATACAATAACCGAACGTCCGGAATAATCAACACGTTTACCCAAAAGATTTTGGCGAAAACGTCCCGTCTTACCAATCAAAGAATCCGACAAAGATTTAAGTGGACGACGATTTTGTGATACCAGTGGACGTGCTTTGTGCCCGTTGTCAAACAATGCGTCTACGGCTTCTTGAAGCATTCTTTTTTCGTTTCTGATGATGATTTCTGGTGCATGTAAATCCATCAATTTTTTAAGACGGTTATTACGGATAATAACACGGCGATATAAATCGTTAAGATCAGATGTCGCAACATGACCCGCATCAAGCGTTACAAGTGGACGCATATCTGGTGGGATAACCGGCAATACATCCGGCAACATCCATGCTGGGGACGTTTTGGAATCCACCAAAGATTCAACAAGTTTAAGATGCTTGATTATACCTTTGCGCTTTGCCTCAGATTTTATTTCAGAGAGTTCTGTGCGAAGGCGAGTACGTTCGTCCGCCATATCAAGACTTGATATAACATCACGTACGCCGTCTGCGCCAATTCCAACACGGAATGCATCGGATCCGAATTCTTCAAGCGCCGCCTGATATTCATCTTCGGATATAACGTCAAATAATTTAAGATTGGTAAGGCCCGGCTCTACAACAATATATGCATCATAATAAATAACTTGTTCCAATTTTTTTTGTGGCATGTTATTTAAAAGAGTTGCAATTTTGCCCTCTCTCATAAACCAAGTGTGTGATACAGGTGTTGCCAATTTAATGTGGCCCATGCGTTCACGACGAACAGATGATGCGCCGACTTCAACATTACAGCGCTCGCAAACAACACCGCGAAATTTAATACGTTTATATTTTCCGCATGCGCATTCGTAATCTTTTGATGGGCCGAAAATCACCTGGCAAAATAATCCATCAGATTCTGGTTTCATAGAGTGATAGTTAATGGTTTCCGGTTTTTTAACTTCGCCGGTTGACCATACAAGAATTTCTTCTGGGCTTGCGATTTTAATTTGCAAAGCATCAAATTGTTCTTTTGTTTCAATTTGTCCAAATATTTTTGAGAGCATATTCATTTTTGTTTTCCTTTTGTTATCTGGAACTCCATTCGGATTTTCGCCCTTTCTGTTACCAGATGTTGTGAAGGGGATAGGGGATAGGGGTTAGGGGATAAAAAATCAGCCCCCAGCCCCTAGCCCCCAACCCCTAATCAATCTTCTTCGGTGTCATAGCCATACCAAGTCCACGAAGTTCACGCATAAATACGTTAAACGCCTCTGGTGTACCGGTTTGGATATCATTGTTGCCGGATATAACCGCTTCGTACATTTTATTACGCCCGGTTATATCGTCCGATTTAACGGTCAACATTTCTTTTAAAAGATGTGCTGCACCGTGAGCTTCCAACGCCCAGACCTCCATCTCTCCGAATCTTTGACCACCGTTGTGCGCTTTACCGGATAATGGTTGTTGCGTTACAAGGCTGTATGAACCGACCGAACGAGCATGGATTTTTTCATCCACAAAGTGATGAAGTTTCATCATGTGCATGATTCCAACCGTAACCGGCCTGTCAAAATATTCGCCCGTCATACCGTCAATTAATGGCATTTGCCCAGTTTCTGGAAGTTTGGCCAACTTTAACATTTTATGTATTTCTTCGTTGGTTGCACCGTCAAAAGTTGGTGATGCCATCGGAACGCCCGTACGGACCAGTGCCGCAGATGTACGAACATCTGTATCGG
>WQVP01000070.1 GCA_009785765.1 Alphaproteobacteria bacterium
TACGAAGCCCACATCCAAATATAAGCATGATAAGCGCACGATCTCGTGCGGCAACCCACCCGCCATGTTCAATCGGGCGGATAATTTCCTGGGTCATATCTTTCATGTCTTGGATGTCTTCGGGAGATATTGCTTTGCTTAAACTTTTTGGAATTTTCGGACTTTGTATTAATAAAATTGCTTCGTTTTTTATACCGTGCTTATTGCCTGTGTATTTAAAAAAACCACGTAAACTTGATAGCGCCCGGGCTGTTGATTTAAACGATAACTTACGTGTTTGCCGGTCGGCAAGATATGCTCTGAACCCGGTCGTACTTATCTTTGACAAATCACCTATGGACAATTCATCGCCCGCCCAAGATTCATAAAACTTTATAAAATCTCGTAAATCCGTCTGGTACGCAGTCGCTGTATGATCCGAATATTTCCGGGTATGAAGCAAGTGTTGTATAAAATCTTGAATTATGTCATTCATTTAAAGTAATCAGTCATCAGTAATCAGTCATCAGTAATCAGTATTTTCACCAACTGGTTACTGATTACTGGTTACTGGTTACTCTAATACGCATTCCATCCCGTAATCTTTTAAATATTGTGCGACCATGTCTTCTGGGTATGCGAATTTACGAATGTCATACTCTGCGTGTTCGGATATAAATCCGTTGTTATGCATGTGCGCAAAAGTTTTACCAAATATATCCCAAAATCCATTCGTATTAAGAAAGTATACTTTCTTTTTGGATTCACCAACTTGCTGCATGGTAAGGATATCGGTTACCTCGTTAAGCGTTCCAAATCCGCCGGGCAAGATAAAGAACGCGTCCGACATTTCATACATCATTTGTTTACGTTCGTTAATGCCATTTGCGATTATTGATTCTGTGATGCCTTCCAAAATCGGCTCTTGCAAAGCAATAACATCATGCGTTGAAACGCCAACGACCGCGCCACCATTATCCAACGCAGCACGTGCTGACGCACCCATAAGGCCGGTTTCACCGCCGCCGAATACAAAACGAACGCCGTTTTTGGCCAATAATTCGCCAACTTTTTTTGCGTCTATTTCAAATTGTGGATCGGCCCCAAATTTATGCCCCATATATACGGCAACTGATTTTAAACATTTCATTTTTTCCTCACTTTGTTCGGCGTGATTCGTAAATCGTAAATCGTAAGTCGCAAGATAACATGATGTCGTTTTGCGATTCACGATTCACGATTATTATTTCTTTACATTTGAATATTATATCATAAAATACCAGTATTATGAAACTTGACCTATCAAAATATAAGAATAAAAAAATTGCAGTCGCCATTTCTGGCGGACTTGATTCTATGGCGCTTATGAATTTAACGGCGGACATTCGGCCGACGGTCTTAACCGTTAATCATAATCTTCGGCCGGCGTCCGACAGTGATGCTATGTTTGTTATGCATGCGGCGGCCGCACTTGGCCTTGAATGCCACGTTCTTGAATGGACGGGCGCAAAACCGGAAAGCGGCATAGAAGCAGCCGCACGTGATGCACGATATAAATTATTAATTAATTGGTGCAAAGCTCATGGCATTGACATGCTGATGACCGCCCATAACAGAGACGATCAAATTGAAACTTTTTTAATGAATCTTGGACGTGGCAGCGGTGTATACGGCCTTGCATGCATGCGTGATGAAACAGAGCGTGATGGTATGATTATCGCACGCCCCATGTTAAATATATCACGCGCGGAACTTGAACAATATACCAAAGATAATAAAATAGACTTTGTTTATGACGAAATGAATGATGACGAAAATTTCACACGTGTCAAGATAAGAAAAAATAGATGCGCCGTCCAAGAATTATTGGGCATATCGGACGACCGCATATTAACCGCCATTGAAAATTTATCACGTGCACGAGACGCTATTTATAATTTAATCCCGGACATACAGGGCACACGGATTATTTTCGCAAGCGATGAATTTGCATCAAACCCACTGGAAATCCAGATGAAATTCTTATCCCGTGCGATACAAAAAATCGGCGGCTCTGAATACCCGCCCAGACTTGAACAAATTCACGGCGCAATCACACGATTAAATACCGATTGCCAATTTACACTTGGACGTTGTATAGTGCGCCGTCTTGGCAATAAGATTTTAATAACACCCGAGGGGTCATCAACATCTTTTCGTGAATCGTAAATCGTAAGACGATTTTTATGTTGCCTTGCGATTCACGATTTACGCTTTACGGAGATTCTTATGCAAAAAAATAAAAACAAACCACGCGATATTTCTTTTATATACCTTGCTGTATTCGCAATTTTATTTGGCGCAATATTGGCACGAAGTGTTTTTATGGAAACAACAACTGATACAGAGGTCATACATCCCGCCGAACAAAGACGTATTGGCGCACTGTTTGCAAGCGGCCAAGAACGCCCGGAAACTGTTGAAATTAATTTCTCTGAATTACTTCAAAAATCAGACGCCGGCCAAATTGTATCTATTAATATAAGAGACTCTGCCGCAACGGGCGAATTATCCGACGGGCGACATTTTACGGCAACAATAACTCATGACCCAGCCATGCTTACCCAAATTGCACAAAGAGGCGCCTCAATAACAATTGATACGGGACGCTCGTTTATGCAAAGCCTTGCTATGTGGGCGCCGATTATTTTAATGCTTTTGTTTATCTATATTATTATGCGTGGTATTCGTGGCGGCATGGGCGGCGGCGGTATCGGCCGTATAGCACAGCAAATGAACCCAACCAAAATCATCGCAGGCAATAAAAAGAAAACAACTTTTGCAGACGTGGCCGGCATTCAAAACGCAAAAACAGAAGTTGCCGAAATCGTAGACTTTCTTAAAAACCCAAAAAAATTCCAAGATCTGGGTGCACGTGTACCACGTGGTGTATTATTATCCGGCGAACCGGGAACCGGTAAAACATTGCTTGCACGGGCAATCGCAGGCGAGGCAGACGTTCCGTTTTTCGCAACATCTGGGTCTGACTTTTCGGGTATCATAGTCGGCCTGGGCGTTGCCAAAATCAAAGAAATCTTTGAAATGGCAAAACGCAATGCGCCTTGTATTTTATTCATAGACGAAATTGACGCCATCGGTATGTCCCGCGGGCGCAGTACGTTTAACGACAACGACCGTGAACAAACGCTTAACCAATTATTGATTGAATTGGATGGCTTCACAGGCGATTCGGGCATAATAATTATCGGTGCAACTAACCGTCCTGATATGCTGGATCCGGCGCTCTTACGCCCTGGGCGTTTTGACAGACAGGTCTATATTGAATTGCCGGATCAGACTGGCCGTCGGGAAATACTTGAACTTTATGCAAAGAAATTTAAAA
>WQVP01000071.1 GCA_009785765.1 Alphaproteobacteria bacterium
CCAATTCCTTAAAAATTAATAATAATTTTTCGTGGTTGTTTAATGTAGGGGCGTATTGCATACGCCCGACATAGTATCAGTGCGTGAAAAATTACACGGGCGTGTGCAACACGCCCCTACGATTACCTCTCTACGGCAGAAATCTCTTTGACATTTCAATTTCAATCGTGCTATGGTTATTTTATGAAAAAAATATCTTTACTTTTTGCCCTTTGTTTTTTGGTTTTGGTTTTGCCTGCGACGTATGCATCCCTTTGGCTTCCGAATTTTGAAGACGTACCACAAATGGAACGCACGTTCGTCGTTGAAGACGGCGGATTCTTATTCTCTGTTATGGACGGCAAAATCGCACAAACAACCGTCGCATCAACAGAGGTTTCACGCCGTGATTTTATGCGATTTTATGATTCCGTGTTGAACCAGCTTGGCTGGCGCAGAATTTATAACTCGCGCATTCAACAAACGTTTATCCGTGGATCCGAACAATTAATTATTGAAATCATCAGCGAAGAACCACTTGAAGCCAGTTTTAAGCTTTCACCAAGGTAGGCACTGGGCATTAGGTATTATATGTTATCAGGAATTACTTTTTTCACAGAAGACAAGATTTGGAGTGGGATTCTTTCAGATTTTGGCGCCGCCGCCGCAGACAAAGAAATTGCGGATGTTATATTCAGGACTGGAAATAAACCAGTGTCCCCAATTGAATTAAAATCCAAAATTATAAAAACCATAGAGACAGAGCGACGCCGGGCCTTGAAAAAAGTCGGCGCAACCACAGACATGTCGGAAAATTCAAAGAAAATCATAACGCTTCTTGTGCGGGCGGGGAAACACGGGCTTTCGGCGGAATCTTTGAAAATTGCGATTGGATATGCGCCGGATGCCAATTCTCATGCGCTTGATACATCTATTTATAATTTACGAAAATCATTCGGCACGGATTTTATAAAAACAGACAAAGGGAAATATTTTATAGTAATCAGTAATCAGTAATCAGTTGGGTATTAAAATGGCAAAAACACAAGATTTGGAAATTTATAAAAGAGCACATACGTTTACATTGTACATGTATAAGATTACAAGAGATTTTCCAGACACCGAAAAGTATGGACTTACAACGCAAATAAGGCGGGCCTCGGGCTCTATAAATGCAAACATTATGGAAGGCGCAGCAAGAAAAACCAACGGCGAATATAAACAGTTTTTATACATAGCACGAGGATCTATTGAAGAACTTGTTTATCATATAACCCTTGCAAAAGATTTAGGCTATATTTCTGAATTAATTGGAAATAGATGTATTAACGAACTGTCCGAAATGGGAAAGATGTTAAACGGATTAATAAACGCAACTAAATAAACTGATTACTGATTACTGGTTACTGATTACTTGACATGAATTACAAAATCTTCTCTTTTGACATATTGCAAAGCACGCAAACTTTTGCGCATGAATTAATTGCGGATGGGAATGCGACGGACAAAACCATAGTCGTCGCAGACGCACAAAGCGCCGGCCGTGGCCGTTATCGCCGCACATGGGTAAGCGAGCCCGGCAATCTTTATGTTTCATTTATATACAAAGCATCAAAAAAACGTGATCCACGTCTTTCATATTGCGTTGCAATTGCCGTCGCAGAAGCACTTGGCCACTTTGGAATTCCAGCACAAATAAAATGGCCAAATGACGTTCTTGTCTATGACAAAAAGATAAGCGGCTCTTTGATTGAATATTCAAAAAACTTTGTAATTATCGGAATTGGTATAAATATAAAGCATGCACCGACCGGGCTTGATTACGAAACCGCAAAAACAGATGACTTTACGCCGGGCATAGAACGGGATGAATTATTGGATGTTTTAACCGACAGATTGGACTTTTGGCGCATGCGCCTTTCTGATAACGACTTTGCAAGTGTGCGGATCCGCTGGATGGAATTGGCGGCCGCAATCGGAACAGAAATTAAATACCAAGGTAAAATGGCAACATTAATAGAGATTAATGCCGATGGAGCATTGGTCCTGCGCCGGGATGGCAAATATATACTGGTGGTTGGCGATGAAATAAGCATTTGATTTCGTCTTGACAAATATATAATTTGATATAAAATATTAAAAAAGAGTTATAACATGCTAACACAAGACCACACTAGATTACACTCTTGCCCTATTAAGGCCAAGAGAATCAAAGCAGAACAAGCAGAACTTGCCCGCATTAAGGCAAGTCCACCTGTGGCGCCCGCACCCCTTTCAGAAGAGATGCGTAAAGACACGCTTCGCAAATTAAGTGTCTCAAACAAGCGCATCCGCAGAAACGATATATCAAAAAGTGAAATTGCTGAACTATATAATCTTTTATCCCAAAGAACACATTAAAGAGGAAAGCCATGGCAAGAATCATTACGCCCCATGAATTTGAAGAAGCAACCAAAACGCTTAATACTTTGAAAGAAAAGTATAAGTATGATATGCCTGAATTGTTTGACAATCCAGAAAATAAAACCGAAGTGGGTGATTATATATGGGCAGAAAACATTATTACATCTTTTAAAGAACAGCAGTCCGCCAAACCACAAAAAGCGCCCAAAGAAAAACCAAAGCCACTAAAAGTCGCACAGCAATCTTTGACCACAGAATTCACAAAGTCTATTTTACAAGAAAACCAAGAAACCTTGTATGAATTTCACCAATTATATACAAATATAAGAAAGTTGCGAAATGATATAAAGACAGAACAAAGAAATTACGAAGACGAAGTAGAATTTGCAAAACGGAACCCAAGTGATGCAACCGGAACAAACAGGGCATGCGACAGACATCTTAGAGGCTTAATAGAACAAAGTAAAAATGCAACATCAAAATATAACACCCTTAAACGCACACCAGATGTAATGCGCGCAAGGCAATGGTATATATCATATCTTAAAGAACAAAAGCAATTATAACAGGCCTGACCACGCTTTGCCTGCCCCTTGATGGGGCGGGAAAGAGTTGGCTTGGCGACTTGTCGCCATAGCAACTCTTGGGTGGGGTGAAAACTTTATTAATTACCCCCACCCCGGAAATCTTACGGCAACAAGTTGCCGAGATTTCCGACCCGCCCCACAAGGGGGCAGGCTAAATTTCAGACCAACCGGAAACTTTATCTGCAAACCGCAACAAACGGCGGAGCCGAACGCACCGAATCAATTCCATGCGGACAATACAGACAATTAAACATACGGTTTTCTGACCATACTGTGCCCGTTGGAATTTCTATGCCTGACAGAGCGTCTATCACAGAACGTGCGCCATCTATGTATAATTGATTTGGAAAGCCGAAATAAAATGCCCTATTTGCGCCGGTGCATTCCCCCG
>WQVP01000072.1 GCA_009785765.1 Alphaproteobacteria bacterium
ATATATTGGCATTTCAGATCTTCAACCATTAATTTTTCAACTTTGTCTTCGCTGCGGAATCTTTCGGCGCCCTTGGCACCTGAATCTATATCACGTAATTCGGTTTGCATAAATGCACCGCCTTTACCCGGTTTAACTTTCATTATGGATGTTACCGACCATCTTCGGCCATTGTGATTTATAACCCATCCAACACGTATATCATTGCATGATTGCATTGCCATTTTTTGCTCCTTCGTCGCTCACAGTAACTAGGAACTGGGAATTAGTAACTAGTAACCAAAAAAATTATTTATAACTAGTTCCTAATTCCTAGTTCCTAGTTCCTAGTTCCTGATTATAACTAAATTGCCTTAACTTCGCAACCGCACTTTTGCGCGATTACATTTTATAAATTTCTTAAAGTCAAAGGAAGACATTCTCTTAAATTTTGACGTGCACAATGAATCATACCCTCTTAGTCAAAATCGCCCTTTTTTCTGGGGTAAACACTGCTCATATCAATGAACATATTTTTTCTGTCTTGGCCATCATCGCAAAATACATTGTCCTCTGCGTACCAGTTGTGGCCTTGCATGGCCTTTTCAAAATGCTTTGCAAATTGCAACATTCCGTTCACATCATTATTCTTTGCACAAACCAATACCATGATAGATGCCATTTGTATCATTGAAATTTTTGACTTTACCACATGAGAGTATGCACAAGAACTATCCGATTCAGAGCCCGCCCGTGGCCAATACATATATACAGAATCGTGCGCAGAAACTATTTTTTTGGCATGATATGCGGCAACTTGGCTGAACGCTATGTCTTGGTTTAATTTCATATCCGGAAAAAAACGAATATTTTCACGTACAAGAAATTCTGCACGATACAAAAATCCCGCCATATATTCATTTTTATCCATAGCAATAGAGTTTGCGGCCGACTTTCCAGGCAAAAAATCTGTAAAATAGCGATTGGTCCTGAACTCACGATTCATGACAGTTATCCGGTCGCACGTAATTATGTCTGCGCCAGTATTTTGATGTTTTAACATATTGGAAAAGAATTTCTCTGACACTGTTTCATCACGGACAAGCCCTGTATTACCAAATCCATCACGGTTTATTCTTGCGTCAAATCCGATTGTGTCATCGCTATCAACAAAGCAAAACCATTCGCCGGTTGCAGCGTCCATCCCGGCATTCCGTGCAACAGATACGCCGCTGTTCTTTGGCAATGTGATAACTTTTATAGGCGCCTGATCTGCACAGAATTCAAGCATATTCTTTGTGTCTTTATCAGAACCATCGTCCACTGCGATAATTTCAACATCTTTTGATATGTCTTGTTTTAATATACTGTTGAAACAATCCGGCAAATATTGCCCGGTGTTATAAATAGGAATTATGACTGAAACTTTTTTATTCATGCACAAACTATATACTATACACATTATTTGTCAAGCCAAAAACGAACCAAAAACAAATAAAAAAGGCGAATAATTCGCCTTTTTTACCCTTCAAGCCTTGGTGCCTTTGTATTTCTTTTTGCTTTTTCGCATTTTTCACGCTCTATTGCGTCCATAATAATTTTTTCCGCACGTGCTTTGTCATCCCATCCGATAACCTGCGACCAAGCATTTGGTTCCAAATCTTTATAGCGCTGAAAAAAATACTCTATGCGATTACGCAATGAAAACGGAATTTCATTAATATCGCAAACTTTTTCGTAATATGGATCAACCTTTCCGGTTGGCACACATATTATTTTTTCATCCCCGCCGGCCTGGTCTTTAACAACCAATACGCCGATTGGACGCACTTTGATGAATACGCCCGGACGCAGCGGCGCACTGCACACAACGACGCAATCCAATGGGTCGCCGTCATCGCCAAGCGTGTCCGGAAAAAATCCATAATTCGCAGGATAAGACAAAGGCGTATGCAAAATCCGATCCACAATTAATATGCCTGTGTCTTTGTCTATTTCGTATTTAACGTGTCCGTCTTCGGGCACTTCTATGAACGCCATCATTTTCTTTGGCGCATCTTTAAATGTTATTTTCATTTTATTATTTTCCTTGTTTTATTCTCTATTTCGCCTGCCCCTTGATGGGGCGGGAAAGAGTTGGCCGGGCAAGCAATGCGAGCCCTAGCAACTCTTGGGTGGGGTGATAGCAATTTTACCCCCACCCAAGAAATCTTACGGCGGCAAGTCGCCGAGATTTCTATCCCGCCCCACAAAGCCACCCAAAAAAATCTCTGATTTTTTCGGGGCCCGGCGGGGGCAGGCAAATGCCTGAATTGATTTTAACCTGTGTTAGCTTTTATTTTCGTTTCTTAAAACTTGGCCGGATTATAACATTTAAATTTTAATAAACAACTACTAATCAGAGAACTGTTAAGATAATCTATCAACACTTAAAAACGCCCCACCGGTCGTCATCCCCGCGCAGGCGGGAATCCATTGCCTTGCAACAAAGGAGTACTATCAATAAGAACTCCATTGCTGTCCCGCAGTGAATCCCCGCCTGCGCGGGGATGACGATGAGTAAAGTTATACACCTTGACAGGTTATCTTAACAGTTCCCAATAATCACTAACACTAACCACTAATCACTAAATTTAGTCTTGACAAATGCGTTTTACAGTGTATTATGTCCCCGTTATGAAAAACCACTCTAATTTTCAGGAATTCCTTTCGGCATCAGAGGCTGAAATTTTTGCGCGCTTTCTTATGCATGCGCTTGACGAAATTGATGCAGATAATTGTGACGACATGATAGAAGCAATGGTTATCCCCGCATTCATAAATACATCCGAGCAGACGCACAATCTTATCAAACAAGGGCTTGAAAACGGAATAAAAATGCAGGCTGGCACATATTCACGTCTTTGCTGTTCGTATCCGAATTCTAATGAATTACCGACAAAGCTTATACCAATGACAAAACCGGCCGGAAAATCTGTACTTACTGTCGCAGGCTCTGGCGATCAGCCGTTATTATTCGCCGCACACGGCGCAAAGCTTGTGGATACATTTGACATTACACTTATGTCAAAACTTGTTATGGATGTAAAGAGAGAGGTTATCCCAAATATTTCACACAAAGACTATATAAAAGTTTTTGATAATATACAGCATAGTTTCACAAAAGATGATTATCGCTTTAATATAATCCGCCCATATTTATCAGAAGATACACTTAAATCCATACAATTGCTTGACGGCCAACAATATATCACAATCCCAAGATACGGAAAACAGACCGCACAGTTTAATAAAAAGACTTATCAATCCGTGCAAAAAATCGCAGATACAGAGTTTAAT
>WQVP01000073.1 GCA_009785765.1 Alphaproteobacteria bacterium
ATAGAGGAAATAAAATGAAAAACGCAATTTTAATTCATGGCTCTATGGTGGATCGTGCCCAATATATAAGAGAACATAAAATTGGAATGATACCTGCGTCAAACGCACACTTTAATTCTTGGCTGTCCGGCGAATTAACTGTTAATCACAACATATTAACCCAAGCACCAGAAATGCCACACCCGTACTGGACAGATATAAAGTATGAAGAATGGGCGGACGTTTTGGATAATTTTAAAATAAACGAAAATACCGTACTTGTTGGACACAGTGCGGGGGGGGGCTTTTTGCTGCGCTTTTTATCTGAAAATAAGAATATTAAAGTTGGCCAGCTTGTTTTGGTTGCACCATGGCTTGACATGGATGGTTATGCCGGTGATTTTTTAAAGTTTGATTTAGACCCCACTCTGTCTGAACGGGTTGGTCGTATGGATATATTTTATTCAACTAATGACATTTGGTCAAAGATGCTCAATCCAAATATGATTTTGGACAGCGTTCAAAAAATAAAACAAACTTATCCAAATATAAATATTCATGAATTTAACGACCGTGGTCATTTTTGTAAATTTGATAACGGCGGTGAAGAATTCCCTGAAATATTAGAGGTCATTACATGTACACAATAAAAGGCAAAACGGGCGAATGGGAAATTGTTATTGGATTGGAGACTCACATAGAAGTTCACACCCATGCGAAATTATTTTCGGGCGCATCGGCCGACTATAATCCAAGCGTCCCGGCAAATACACAAGTATCATTTATTGATGCCGCAATGCCCGGTATGTTGCCAGTGTTAAATGCGGAATGTGTTGACCAAGCGATTCGTTTTGGACTTGCCATTAATGCCGAAATATCGCCTCGCAGCATATTCACACGCAAACAATATTTCTATCCGGACTTGCCGTCGGGTTATCAAATTACACAGCCGGCGGATGCGCCGCCCGTTGTTGGTCGTGGGTCTTTGACAATAATTGGCGATGACGGCAATCCCAAAATAATTCAAATTGAACGTGCACATATTGAAATGGATGCGGGGAAAAATATGCACGATAAAAGCCCGACTAAATCTATGGTAGACCTTAACCGTGCGGGCGTAATGCTTTTGGAAATCGTTTCTTACCTTGACACCAAAAATCCAAATCCGGCGGATTATATAACGTCGCCGGACGAAGCCGAGCGTTATCTTCGTGCCATCCAAGAAATCGTACGTGCAACGGGCGTATCCAATGCAAACATGGAAGAAGGGTCAATGCGTGCGGACGTGAATGTTTCTGTGCGCCGTGCGGGCACAAAAGATTTGGGCACCCGTTGCGAAATCAAAAATATGGTGTCTTTTAAATTTATTAAAACCGCAATTGAATTTGAGGCTCGCCGTCAAATAGAAATAATTGAATCGGGCGGCACAGTTTCACAAGACACCATGCGTTATAACCAAGATTCCGGCACAACATCCGTTTTGCGATCAAAAGAAAACGCATTGGATTACCGTCATTTTCCAGACCCAGACTTGTTGCCATTAATAATTACTCCGGAACATATTGAACGGATTCGCAAAACCATGTCAGAGATGCCGGATGCCAAACGTACACGATACAAGTCTGAATTCGGCCTGTCTGAATATGACGCAGAACAATTGACATCTGATATGCAAACCGCTCTATTCTTTGATTCGGTTGTAGATGGGAATGCGGCCCGTGCAAAAATTTCCGCCAACTGGATTTTATCAGAAGCGTCTGCAAAGGTCATGTCCGCAGAATTCTTGCGCGAAATGATTGATATGATTTTATCCGGCGACATATCCGGTAAAATCGCCAAAGATATCAGCGAAAAAATTATTGCCGGCGACGCTGCATCACCACGTGAAATTATGGAACGTGATGGATTAAAACAAGTGTCTGACACCGGCGCGATTGAAAAAATCGTGGATGAAGTCATCGCAAATAACCCATCGCAAGTTGCCGAATACAAATCCGGCAAAGTTGCATTAATCGGGTTCTTTGTGGGCCAAGTTATGAAGGCCACCGGCGGCACTGTAAACCCCGCCGCCGTGAACGAGATTTTGAAAAAGAAATTATCGTGAAGACTTTTTACCTTAAAACTTTTGGGTGCCAGATGAACGTCTATGACGGGCAACGTATTGCCGGCATGCTTTTGGGTATGGGATACACACAAACCGATTCTGTGCCGGACGCCGACATCATTATTTTAAACACTTGCAGCGTTCGTGAAAAGGCAACCAACAAAGTGTTCTCTGAACTTGGCCGTGTGCGCCGTGCAAAAAAACCGGATGCTCTGTTCGGCATAGTTGGATGTGTTGCCAAAGAAGTCGGCGGCGCTGCATTTACAAAAATGAACGGTCTTAATTTTGTTTTGGGGCCGCAAAGCTATCACAAATTGCCAGAGGTTATTTCAAATCCGGATGCTAAATTATTATGCGTTGATTTGTCTGGTCTTGAAAAATTTGACGAATTACCACCAGTATCAGAATCGCAAACCCTGGCGTACATCCCTATCCAAGAGGGCTGTAATAATTTTTGCACATATTGCATTGTGCCATATACACGTGGTCGTGAAATATCCCGTCCGTTTGATGATGTTATGCGGGATGTCAAAAATTCAGGCGCAGTGGAGATTTGTTTTTTGGGACAAAATGTTAATGGGTATAAATTTTCGTTGGCGAACCTGATACGTGAAACAGCGATGATTGAATCAGTAAAACGAATCCGATTCACATCATCTTATCCAACAAAAATGGATGATGACCTTATCGCCCTATTCGGCACAGAACCAAAATTATTACCATTTTTAAATATGCCGATTCAATCGGGAAGTGAAACGGTTTTAAAACGAATGAACCGCCCTTATGATTTAAAACAATATATGGATGTTGTAAATAAACTTCGCACCGTGCGGCCGGATATTCAAATATCATCTGATTTTATTGTTGGTTTTCCAGCGGAAACTGATGCAGAATTTCAGGCGACCTGTGAAATCGCACGACGGGTTGGTTATATAAATTCTTATTCTTATAAATATTCACCTCGTCCACATACGGCGGCGGCCACCATGCCCGACCAAGTGCCTGAAAATATAAAGAAAGAGCGTCTTAAAATTCTGGATGACATATTGACCGAAAACAATCGTGCGTTTAACGAGTCGTGCATCGGAAAAACTTTTGAGTGTTTGCTTGAAGGAGTGGACAAGACCGGTAATAATTTAATTTACCGCACACCTTATATGCAACAAGTG
>WQVP01000074.1 GCA_009785765.1 Alphaproteobacteria bacterium
AAGGGTGCGGTTATATCCGTTGAACGTCGCCGGCAAATAAATATCCCCGGGCAACGGACATTGCGTGATGCACCAAAATCACCTGTACAGACAAGTGCGGCGGATGAAAAATTGCGTGCTGTCCTTGCCGCCAATAAAGCCCGCGAAGAAGAGCGCCGCGTGCGTGAGGCCGCCGAAGAAGAATTACGTGCACGTCGTGATGCCGAAATCGCCAGCGAAGCAGAGGAATACGCCGCCGTCAAAGAAAAGTTAAATAATAAACTTTCCGAAAACGAAGAAGAGAACAAGGCGCAAAACACAGAACAAAAAACATTTGCACGTCCGTCGGTTGCCCGAAAAACAGATGACGAAGACGAAGGCGATGCACGTGGAATGCGCTCTCGTAAAAAAGCAACAAAACAAAATTCATTTAACAAAAGTGGCAAAATATCTATACGTGATATAGTTGTGGATTCTGATGAAGATGAAATTGGAATCCGTTCTGGTGGGACACGCAGGTCAGAGGCATCTTTAAAACGATTCCGTGAAAAAGCACGGGCGGTATTTACGGCTCCACAAAAAGTTTCCCGCGAGGTTGTATTGGGCGATTCTATTACTGTAAAAGACCTGGCCTCTGCTATGGCTGAAAAGGTTGGAAACGTTATCAAAAAGTTAATGGACATGGGTATGATGGCGACGCAAAACCAATCGCTTGATGCCGATACCGCAGAACTTATCGCCGCTGAATTTGGTGCAACAATTAAACGTGTTGATACTGCGCCGCATACAGATTTGCTGACCCGTGAACCAGATATGAATAACTTAAAATCACGTGCGCCGGTTGTTACGATTGTTGGACACGTTGATCATGGTAAAACTTCATTACTGGATGCATTTCGTGGCGCAAATGTTGTTGCAAAAGAGGCCGGCGGAATAACCCAGCATATCGCCGCATACGAAGAAAAATCCGCATCTGGCAAAATGATTACATGGCTTGATACGCCGGGTCATGAAACGTTTTCTGCGATGCGTGCACGTGGCGCAAATATGGCCGACATAGTTGTCTTGGTTGTTGCCGCAAATGATTCAATTATGCCGCAAACGGTGGAGGCTATTAATCATATCCGTGCAGCAAACGTTCCATTCATCGTTGCAATAAATAAAATAGATTTAGGCGAGGCAAACGCACAAAAAGTTCGTGAAGATTTATTACGCCACGAAGTCCAAGTGGAACAATTGGGCGGCGATGTTCAATCTGTTGAAATTTCTGCGACCAAAAAAATTAACTTGGATAAACTGGAAGATGCGATTCTTTTACAGGCTGAATTAATGGATTTAAAGGCCGACCCAGATATGAAAGCCATCGGCGCCGTCGTAGAGGCAAAAATGGAAAAAGGCTTTGGCCCAACCGCCACGGTACTTATGCAACAGGGTAAATTATCCGTGGGCGATGTATTCGTTGTTGGCGAGACATGGGGCCGTGTACGTGGTCTTATAATGTCCGATGGCACACGTGCGAAATCAATCGGACCGTCTCAGCCGGCAATTGTGCTTGGACTTGACAGCGTGCCGAATGCGGGTGATGAATTACGTGCACTGGACTCTGAATCACAGGCACGCGAAGTTGTCGCATACAGAATTCATAAAAAACAAACGGCCGCAAATATGGCAAAACGTTCAAGCCTGGAAGAGATGTTCGCAAAACGTGATGAAACCAAAAAAATGGCATTACCTGTTATATTGCGCGCGGATACCCAAGGTTCCGTAGAGGCCATCCGTGATATGTTATCCGGCGTTCAATCTGACAAAGCCGAAATAAATCTGATATCAATGGGCGTTGGCCAAATAACCGAAGGCGACATAAGATTGGCCGCATCGGGCGGTGCAATCGTTGTTGCGTTTAATGTGCGTGCTGATTCTGCGACACGTGATCTTGCGAAATCATTAAACGTAGACATTCGCTATCATTCAATTGTTTACCGTATCACTGATGAATTAACCGAAATATTAACCGGCAAATTGGCGCCGGAACGTGTTGAGACATTTATCGGATATGCAGACGTCATAGCATTATTCACAGTCGGCAAAGGCGTCCGTGTTGCGGGTTGCCGTGTAAGCGAGGGCGTTATCAGACGTGATGCAAATGTACGACTTTTGCGTGATAACGTTGTTATATATGACGGTAAAATCGGCATATTGAAACGCGAAAAGAACGAAGTAAAAGAAGTTGCCGTCGGCACCGAATTCGGTATGTCATTTGATAAATATAATGACCTGAAAGAGGGCGACCGGGTAGAGTGTTATGAAGTCACGAACGTCGCCGCAAAGTTGTAAAAATTGATTGATGCGGGCGTTTGCTTGCGATTTTGTCCCTCGTGTATTTTTATACACGTCGGTTCAAAATCCCATCGCAATCACCACGCCTGAATCAATTTTACCCAGTATAAATAGTATCCCGCCTTTCGGCGGGATTTTGTTGTTTTTACCAACGTGGGGCGTTTCTGCCTTGTCTTATAATCGGGCGGTGTTCTTCCCAAACACTTAATCCTGTGCGCAAATCAGTCAGTGTTAATTGCAATGAATATTCCACACGAACCTGGTTGCGGGCAAACATTCCGCCAGGCACGTTAAGGTTCCGCTGTATCATACGACCAGACATAGACATATTCGGCGCAACCATTGTGCCTGTGCCGGCAATTGTCGCTTGGTCAAATTCTATGTTATCACGCATTGTGCGGGCGCGGAATGCGGTTTCATCTTCGCCTGCGAATGCAGTGGCCATTTGAACACGGCCGCTGTTTACCAAATACGAACGAATATGCGCCATAAACACGTTTGTATCAAATCTTTGCATTGTATCATTTACCATCGGGCCCATTGCGATAACTGGGTTTTCAATGCGTGCAAATGCGCCGCTTCGCAACATAGAGTCAATCATCATATCAGATGTCGCAACCCAATCACGGTGCTCCAATTCCATGACGTTTGTCATGCGGGCGACCTGTCGTGTATCGGTTGTGTCAATATTTTGGACGGGGGCACAAGCTGTTGCTAGTGTCAGTGCCAGTGTCAGTGTCAGTAGTTTTTTCATAGTTTTCCTTTTGGTTATTAGTTCAAAGTAATTACTTTTGTTGTAATTATATTATTGCCGACTTTTCGTAAATACACAAGATTATTTCGCCCAGTCGGCACATTAATATTTGTTAATAAATTCCCACCAGATTTTATTGGAATAGA
>WQVP01000075.1 GCA_009785765.1 Alphaproteobacteria bacterium
TGGAATACGCAAAACAGTTTAATGTAAGCGTAGAGGCCGAACTTGGCGCATTGGCCGGCACCGAAGACGACATATCACATGACAAATCCGTATTCACCAATCCGGATGAAGCCAAAAAGTTTATAGAATTAACCGGTTGTGACTCGCTTGCGATTTCAATTGGCACATCACACGGTGCATACAAAGGCGCCGCCGGCACAGAATTAAAATTTGACTTGTTGCAACAAATTCACGACGCAATTCCGGGCGTACCGTTGGTATTACACGGTGCGTCATCCGTGCCCACAGAATTGGTTGAACAGATAAATAAGTATGGCGGAAAATTATCCGATGCAACAGGCATTCCGGCCGAGCAATTAATCCGTGCACGCACAATGGGCATTGCAAAAATCAATGTGGACTCTGATGCACGCCTTGCGTTTACGGCGGCTGTACGTAAATATTTGCATGACAATCCAGAAGAATTTGATCCACGGAAATACATAGGCGCCGCACGTGATGCCATGACAGAAATGTATATTAAAAAGAACACAGAAGTTATGGGAAACGGATAGGAACTAGGAACTAGGAACTAGGAATTAGTTAGTATGAGATTGTTAGAATTATATCCACAAATTCCACACCCACTAGTTCCTAATTCCTAGTTCCTAGTTCCTATTTCATAAACTATAACGCCGCAAAAGCCACGATTGGCTCGCATATAATCATGAATATTTATTCGTTCAACGCCTGTGCGCCGGCCTGCATGAATCATATAATCTCTGAATAAAAAACCCATGTGCGTAATCATATCGCCACGAACAAAATCATTTTGTACATTACAGCGAACGAAAAATATAACAGATGGATTTGGCATGCGTGCGGTCATATATGAATTAAAATTTGCACGTGGAATCATTCGTTTTGACATAGAAAAAGGGTATGCATAAATATCTTGGCCTGTGCGATATTGCACCCATTCTGCATAATTTACAATTGCACGTGTGCGGCCTGTATGGCCATAGCGCACTTCTTTTATTAATCCCAGTTCCACAGCATTTGGAATCCAATCACGCTCCATCCAATGGTTGCGATAAAACCAATCTATGTTGCCGCCAGTATACCGGATTTTTTGTAAATCTGTGCCGGTTGTACGTGATAAAACCGTTTCAACAAAAGTTGTACAATCAAATACATCTGTCCTATAAATCGGGTCGGAATCAATCGGGGCATCTGCACCCTCTCCCAATGGGTCAAGCTGATAAGGCGTGCCGATAAAATCGCTGGCGATACCATAGAGTTGAGGGTTGAGAGTTGAGAGTTGAGAGTAATGCGAACACCCCATCAATAAAAACGGAACTATAAAAATTAAAAAATATTTCTTCATTTGTTTTTTATTCTCTCTAAAAAAATTGATTCAGGCGTGGTGAATGCGCAGCGTTTTGAGAGCGAAGTGTATTAAAATACATGAGCGACCAAATCGCAAGCAGGCGCCCGCATCAATCAATTCTTTTACATTCCTTCAAATTCTGCGACTATTATTTCCTTGGCTTGTGAAAGAGTTGTATTGTTTATCCGACAGCCGGACGCAAAATCATGTCCGCCACCGCCAAAAATCTCTGCGACTGGACGCACAGGCACAGTCTTTGACCGCAGAGAAATTCCAATCATACCACTTGTGTGCGCCTCTTTTAACACAGCTGTAAATTCAACGCCTTTGATTCTTTGAAGGTATCCAAGTATAGGTGTTTCGCCACTGTCCAGTTTTTTATAATATCTATTTGGGACAGTTGCGACCGCAAGCCTTCCGCCATAATAAAATTCTGCATTCATAAGTGAATATGCTTGTCCCATTATATCGTCTTTTGTTGAAATACGAAGGCCATTTCTTATGTATTTCATATCAATCCCAATGTCCAAAAGTTCGGCGGCCACTCTCATTACATCGCCATTAACCTCGTGCGAGAAACCGCCGGTATCATGGATTAAGCCTGTCATAATATTCGTTGCAACATCGGTTGATATTTTCCAGCCAAGTTCACATGCAAGACCAAAAACAATTTGTGTTGTTGATGCTTTGACAGAATCAACTATGTTTAATTTTGCATCAATATCATGTGTAATATGGTGGTCTATTTTTATAGTGTCTTTGGCGGCGTCAAAAACTTTTTTTTGCGCTTCGTCAATTTGACGCTCTGATCCGACGTCCACCATGATGCATAAATCAAAGTCTGTTTTCTGTAATTTTCCAACATAAATCGCATCACCCCGTCCGGGCAAAAAGTCCAAAAATATCGGCAAATTTCCGTCATAAAGAACCGTTGCATCCGTGCCAATATTATCTTTGATTAAATGTTTAAGAGCCAGCGCAGAACCCAGCGAGTCCCCATCCGGATTCTTATGTCCGAATATAACGATTGTGCCCGCAGCACGTACTTTTTCCAAAAACTCTTTATACACCTTGTGTCCTTTTAATCATCTCTATTGCGTTTTCTAATATAACAGATGCCGCAACTGAATCAATTGATTTCTGATTTCTGATTTCTGATTTCTGATTTATTTCTGTCGCCTCTGAACTTGTCAAAATCTCATCAATAAATCCAACCGGCACGCCGTAATCCAGTGTTGCCGCAAATTCCCGCACACGTCGTGTTATATCGCTATCATTCCCGTCCGCAAGCAATGGCAATCCGACAACTATGCCAACGATTCCGTCCGCCTGTATTATATCCATCACCTCGTCCAGATTATCCTTTGGAAATATAAAACCCCGATCTGTGGTTGATATTGCAACCCCTATTCTTTTGGCACCCCAATCAATACCCAAAAGCCGGCCGGTTGATGGCAGATTATCCACAAAGTCCTTGAAATCATTGTATAACATGGTATTATCTTACACGAAATTTACAAAAAGGCAATTAAATGTCATTTACCAACGACGAGATTAAAAAATTCGCCCATATGATAAGACTGGATATCAATGAAGACCAGCTTGATACAATGAATATAAACCAAGTCTTTGACTGGATGAATGAAATGCGTGCAATCAATACCGATGGAATAACCCCTGTATTTAATAGCCCGGCGGTGGAATTGCTGGACGCACCATTACGTGCGGACACGGTTGTGGATTCCGAAAACAATATCCGTGATAAAGTTTTGGCCAATGCGCCGGATACAGTTAATGGATATTTCGCAGTACCAAA
>WQVP01000076.1 GCA_009785765.1 Alphaproteobacteria bacterium
GAACTGCGTGCCGAAATCGCACGGCCTCGCCAGACGGAAAGACCGTTAAGCCAATTAAATCCCTTGGAATTAAGAGATGCTTTTCAACGTACGTTCACCGCCGAAAACAGACACCTTTCCGCATTTCGTATTGATGACAGATTTGATTCCGCATCTCCAATGATAACCGAAGAATTCGCCGGGTTTGAGGCAATCCGAGAGCTTGGCGCAACAACCCCGATTCAGCCGCTTGAAATAAAAGTTATGTTCCGTGGGAATGATTCATCTCTATCCCGTGATAATTTCCAGTTAATCTCGGAATATGCCGGACTTGTCGTGCGCAATCCACAGCGTGCCGTACAGATTTCAATCCCAGAACGCGCAGTCGCAACGTTTGAGGGTCGCCGCCTTGCCGCCCGTCGTTATGCAATTATTGAACAGGTTTTGCGTGATAACGGGATTCCTGAAAATCGCATAGTGCCTGTGCTTGTTGATCGTGCGGATGATTCTTTTGTTCTTCGTATTATATCTTTGGATGTTTTTCAAACATTGACCGAACAGAGGCGTAATATGTTTGGTGATGTGGTGGAAGAGCGTACGACACGAAGATTGGCATGGTAGGAACCAGTAATCAGTAACCAGTAATCAGTAATCAGTTGTTGCGACCTTTGGTCGCATTAAATTTTTCGCTTTGTATTTTTTGTTTTTCATTTATAATAACCCCAAGGAACTAACAGACCTTTATTATTTGTAAGCTCCGCTGTAATGGCGGGGTGGCGACTTATGTCGCACCTTTGCTTGCAAATGGTCTGTTAGTGCCCCGCCACCTTTGTATTCTGGTGGTGTTATGTTAAGTTTTATTCTTGATTTCGTATACCCGCCGTCTTGCCCTGTATGTAAAAAAGTCCAATCTGAAAATGGTGTTTTATGTGCCGATTGTTGGTATTCGGTAAACTGGATTTCAGACCCAAAGTGTTTTTGTTGTGGCTATCCATTTCCGGCGAACATAGATCATGAAAAACACATGCTTTGCCCGGTTTGTATCTCTGGTAAAAACATAGTGGACTGGATGCGTGCAGCGTGCGTTTATGATGACGCCAGCCGTGATATCATGTTGCCTTTTAAGCACGCAGGCGCATTAAGATTTCAAAAATTAATGTCAAAGGCGATGATAAATCTGGTGCGTGATGTTAATGACATAGACGTTGTTATACCTGTGCCACTATCTTTTTGGCGTCTTGCCAAACGTGGATATAACCAAGCAACATTGTTGGCCCGGCCGATTGCAAAACATTTAAATGCAACATTAGATATTGATTCGGTGCGACGTATCCACAGGCGTGATATGGGGCATCTTAATGCGGCGGCTCGCCGCAAAAATATTCGTGGCGTATTTCATGTTCAAAGACCCGATTTAATCAAAGGCAAAGTCATTTTACTTGTGGATGATGTTTTTACAACAGGTGCGACTTTTTATGAATTACGTCGCACGCTTAAAAAGGCAGGCGCCAAAGAGGTGCGAGCAGTTGTATTTTGCCGCACCGTAAAGGCGATATAGGAACCAGTAACCAGTAATCAGTGACCAGTGGTTTTGTTTGACCTTTGGTTTTTTATAGTGTACTATCATTCAGTCCAAATATAGTTTCCAATTAAAGGAAAATGAAATGAAAAAATTAATGGCACTGGTTGCTGGTCACTGGTTACTGATTACTGCGGCAAGCGCAGCGATGCCGATGTCTGGCTTTTACAGAACCATAGATGACGCATCCGGAAATTCACGTTCAATCGTACGTTTGTATGAATGCGGCAATTATATGTGTGGCCGGGTCGTTGCGCTTTTTAACGACAACGGCACAGCCATAGAAGACACAATTGTTGCGCCAACTCGTCGTGCACAGCGTATCTCTGGCAACCCTTATGTTTCTGGTTTGGATATAATTTGGGGTATGTCGTGGGACGGCGCCCGCAATGAATTCAGAGGCGGCAATATAATGGATCCACAAAACGGTCGTGTATTTTCATCTCGTATGTGGATGGAAAACGATACACTTCGCGTGCGTGGTCAAATCGGCCCGGTTGGCCGTACTCAGACTTGGCATCCGATTGCAACCGCCGATTTGCCGACAGAGTTGCGCACATTGGATGTATCAACATGGACGCCAACAACAAGGTAAATAAAAATTTGATTTTTGGAAAAATAAAAGTTAATATAAAAACTATGAAAACAATAAAATTAAATTTGGTTGTGGTGGAATAAGGCGGAACATGCATTTGCGTGTTTCGCTGTGCCGTCCCTTGACGGCACTTTTTATTTCATGTAAAATCATGACAACAAAAAAGGCAAAATAATGAACATAGAACTTGGAAGCAATATATCAACAAGAGAAATAGAACAAAGAATCCAAGAATTTTGGGATAATAATTCTTTTTGGGAAAATGATGTAAAATCGGATAAGCCTCCGTTTTGTACAATGATGCCATTGCCGAATGTTACGGGTGCTTTGCACATGGGGCACGCACTTAACAATTCATTAACAGATTTTATTGTACGGTATAAACGTATGACAAATAACGATGTCTTGTGGCAGCCGGGTCTGGATCATGCATCAATCGCTATGCAATTGTTGATAGAGCGTGATCTATCAAAACGTGGAATAAATCCAAAGGCACTAACCAAGGAACAGTCTTTAAAGCACGCATGGGAATGGAAGGCGGAACAAGGCGGACTGGCGCTTTCGCAATTACACATGATGGGAATTACGCCCGCATGGTCTCGTGAGCGTTTTACAATGGATGATAAATACAGCGATGCGGTTATAAAAATATTTGTTAAAATGTTTAACGAAGGTCTTATATACAAAGCACAGCGTCTGGTCAACTGGTGCCCGAAACAACAAACCACAGTTTCAGATTTAGAGGTGGATTTTGTTGATGAAAAAGGCAAATTCTATTATATAAATTATGAACTTGTTGGCGGCGGCACAATTGAAATTGCAACCACAAGACCTGAAACAATTTTCGCAGATCAAGCAATCGCAATTCATCCGGAAAATAAAACCATCGGACATTTAATCGGCAAGACTGCGATTATTCCGCTTACCAACATAGAAATTCCAATCATAGCGGACGAACATGCAAATCCTGAAAAAGGAACGGGCGCCGTTAAAATAACGCCGGCGCATGATATGGATGATTGGAA
>WQVP01000077.1 GCA_009785765.1 Alphaproteobacteria bacterium
CTTTGGATGAATTGACCGCGAATGGTGCAAATGCCATGCTTAAATTACTGGAAGAGCCGCCTGTAAAAACAATATTCTTTTTAATCTCGCATTCTCTTGCAAACACTTTGCCGACCGTGCGTTCACGTGCGCGGGTTGAAAAAATGTCGCCGCTGAATTCATCAGAATTACGTGATTTATTTTATAAATTTTTACCAGACGAAGAATTAACGCCCGCCCTTTTACGTCTTGCCAATGGCTCTTTCGGACGGATTGCAGATTTAAAATTATCCGGCGGCCAAGATTTATACGAACAATTAATCACAGTTATTGAAAATCCACGTGCAAGCCCGGTGGACATAATGACCGTCGCATCGCCCATCGGCAAAGACGTCGCATTACACGGCATGATTTTGGATGCGATTTATCATTTTGGCTGTGCTGATTTATACCCCGTCGCATCACGTGAAATCGCAACTATTTCCAGGCTTTATTTGGAACCAGAGATTGCGATATTTAATTTAATTATGAAGATTAAAAAGAATGTTAATTGATACTCATTGCCACCTTGCCGACCGACATTTGCCCGCATCTGAAATTGATGGCGTGATTGAACGTGCACTTGCGGCCGGCGTAAAATGTATAATTTCAACCGACGCAGACCCCGAAGACACAGCACAAATTATGCAACAAATTGAAAAGTACGAGTGTGTTTATGGCACCATCGGCCGCCATCCACATCATGCCGACACAGAATTAAATATTGATTGGGAAGCATTATTAAAACATCCAAAAATCGTTGCCGTGGGTGAAATCGGACTGGATTATCATTATGTGTCTGACAACAAAGCCGAACAGATTGAAATGTTTCGTCAACAAATGGAAATCGCACGCAAACATAAAATGCCCGTCGCAATTCATTCGCGCGATGCGTTTGATGATACACTGTCCGTGTTGCGTGAATTTCCGGATGTTCGTGGCGTTATGCACTGCGTTTATACGAATTGGGATTTTGTGCGTGCGGCGCTGGACCTGGGGTACTTTATTTCTACAAGCGGAACACTTACATTTGCAAACAAAGACGAAGCACGTGAAATATTCCGACGTGCACCAATTGACCGGATTGTTATTGAAACGGATGCGCCATACCTTGCGCCGGTGCCATATCGTGGCAAAACTTGCGAGCCCGCAATGATTACAGAGACCGCCCGCACATTATCCGAAATCCGGGATATCCCCATGCCCGAACTTTCACAGATATTAATGGAAAATACAAAAAAATTATTTCCAAGGTTGAAGATATAAAGGAGTAAACTATGAAAGATAAAATAGTTTTAATAACTGGGGGAAGTCGTGGAATTGGACGCGCCGCCGCTGAACAATTTATTAACTCTGGTGCAACTGTTATAATTATCCACAGCAATCCAAACGTCAAAATTGATATACCGGTTGCGCGCGCAATCGTCGCCGATGTGTCTGACGAAACTGCTGTTAAAAATGCAATTGATTCCATAGTTTCTGAATTCGGACGCATTGATATTCTTGTAAACAGCGCCGGCATTGCCATAGACAAAGAATGGGACGAGCGAACCGTCGCAGATTTCAAAAAAACTTTGGATGTTAATTTAATCGGAACCTATATAATCTCTAAATATGTCGGTGAAATTATGATGAAAAATAAATCCGGAAAAATTGTGAATGTATCAAGCACCAGCGGACTTAACGATTTTTCACCCTATGCTGTTGATTATAATGCAAGTAAATGCGGTCAAATATCATTAACCAAAAGTTTGGCTCTTCAATTTTCGCCTTTTGTAAATGTTAATGCGGTTGCGCCTGGCTGGGTGGATACCGATATGAACAAAGATTTACCCGCAGATTATCTTGAAGGCGAAGCACAAAAAGTTTGTCTAAAAAGAATTGCAAAGCCCTCTGAAATTGCATCTATTATAAAATTCTTGGCATCTGATGATGCAAGTTATATAAATGGCACAACTATAATTGCCGACGGCGGAAGACTATAAAATAAAAAGGCGCATTATGCGTCTTGTTTTATTAATTTGCTCGGTCAAAGTTCCCCTCTTATGGAGGGGTGGACGGGGTGGTTTTTTTTATAAATCGCAGGGGCGTGTTGCACACGCCCACGTAATATCAGACTGTGACAAATTTTCGGGCGTATGCAATACGCCCCTACAAGACCACCCCGCCCCTTCGGGGCACCCCTCCACAGGAGGGGAACTTCTATCGGTACAAATTTACAACTATAATTTTTAATTGTTAATTAATAATTCTTCATTTATAATGCCCACGTTATGAACAAACGTACGCTTATTAAATCAGGCACAGTCAAAGAAAACCGCAAAGCACGGTTTGAGTATTCTATGGAAGACACCATAGAGGCTGGCGTTGCGTTAACCGGCGCCGAAGTTAAGTCTTTGCGCTTTGGCATGGCCAATATAAGCGACGGATTCGTGCAACATAAAAAAGGCAATTTAATCCTTTCCAATGTTGTGATTATGAAATTGCCGACGGCAAATGCGGCCGTTTATTATGACGAACGTCGCTATCGCCAACTATTATTACATCGTGCACAAATAAAACGCCTTGTCGGAAAATTAAAAGAAAAAGGCGCAACTATTGTTCCTTTGAAGATGTATTTTAATTCACGTGGCAAATTAAAAGTCTTGCTGGGTATCGGGCACGGAAAGCAAGTACGTGATAAAAGACAGACAATTAAACAACGTGAATGGGATAGAGAAAAAGCCAGAGTATTAAAAAAGAAATAAGGAAAGTTCCCCTCCTGTGGAGGGGTGGTGCGAAGCACCGGGGTGGTCTTTTTCGGACTATCAACAAGACCACCCCGCCCCTTCGGGGCACCCCTCCACAGGAGGGGAACTTAGTTCGGAGAAAATTTAAAAATGCTATTCAAAAAGAAAGAAGAAAAAAAACCGTTTCGCCCTTTTATGAAACTTTTCGGACTGCTGTTTTCCGTTGGTCTTTTGGCCGGTGCGGCGGCAGGCGTTTATGTATTGGTTGCGTTTTTAAAAATGCCGTCGCTTGATTCTATGCTTCATGAAACACGTGCCCCAAGCATTGTTTTCATAGACAGAGACGGTTTTGAAATTCGTCGTGCAAACC
>WQVP01000078.1 GCA_009785765.1 Alphaproteobacteria bacterium
AAACAGCGCAACTGAACAGCCGGGTATAGACGGCGCACCGATTGGGTCTAATTGTTGGTGCCGTGTTGTATCAGAGGACGGGCATTTGTACAACTGGTTTTATGTGATGAATCATGGCTCGCAGGCGCTCTGTACAGGTGGTGCGGGACAATGCGGAAATGTTTGTGTTACGCTGTTTCGTGGACGACCTGGTTTGACATGGGCGTTGAGCGGCATGCCATACCGCAGTCAGCACTTTTTTGATGCAGGCCGGGTCAGCCCATCTTTGTTCAGCTTTCCACAACAAGATTTGGAATTTTGTGAAAATCACCGGTGCGGAATGGTTATACGAACGAACAATATAAGCTCTCACTGTATAAACGAAACTGGACAATATATGTCTATGATTGGGTGTTAAAGACCGGAAAAAATGGGGTGTCATCCCGGAATTTTTATAGGGCGCAAGAACGCCCTATAAAAATATCCGGGATCTGGAAAGGACAAAAATATATAAACATAATGCCGGCAAAGCCGGCATTTAATTTGGTCTGCGTTTATCCTTTCCAGATCCCGGATAAAATTTTCACGTTGTTCAAATTTTTCCGGGATGACACCCATTTTTGGCGATTTTTAACCTTTGCAAGTGCGGCAATGTGTCCCTGGAATCCGAATCGGATAATGTTTGTTTTTTCGCAGAATTCCAAGGGCTTGGGAATTTGTTCCGCGCGTGAATAATTGTGTTATAGGCTGGGTTGACAAAAATAATGTTAGTGATTGGTGCTGGTGTCTGGTAGTTCGGCCTTTGTTGGAATAATTTCCGCAATCTACAAACCACTAGCACTAGCCACTAGCACTATTTATCACATCGCACGGCGTAATCTTTGCCGCAGATCACGAAGACATGTTTGGCCGTCCCCGGATAATTCTATGGCACGTTGATATGCGCCTGATGCACGAATTAAATTATTATCTTTCATAAATGCATCGCCCAAAAGCTTAAACAAAAGCGAATTATGTTCCGCAACACGGGCAACACGGGTTAATATCTCCAAAGCTTCGTCATTGCCTTCGTTTGCAGATACAACCATGGCAAGGGTTACCCAAGAATCCACATCTGTTGGAAAACGATTTATAAGGCTGTTGGCGAATGTATTTGCCTCAAAAAGATTTTCGCCTGTTAATGCCCATATTCGTGCCATTTCGCCCAAAATGGCCGGGTTATTTGGCAAAATATCCATCGCTCGCATGGCGTCATCTGTTGCATTTTCAAGCCGGCCGCTTTGCCTATATATTCGTGCCCGCATTTTAAATAAATATCCACGTTGTTCATCAGACATATTTTCGGCCGCCAATGCACGATTTACAATACGCAAAGAGCCCCGCATATCACAGTTTTGTAAATTCATATTAACAAGGCGTGCAAGCGCCGGCATAAATAACGGATATTCACGTAGAATCCGCTCTAACTCACGGGTTTGGGCCCGCACAGTCGGCAAAGATTCCGCAATACGCATCATTGCGTGTGGTGCAAATGCACTTTGGGGATTAATGCTTGCAAAATATTTTTTAAATCGCTCTTCGTTATTATCAAAAAAATGTGCCCCAAGGTAAAAATTTAATGCATCGTTGTTTTCGCTGTCATCGCCAATTTGTTCGGCCGCACGCAAAAGCATCAACGCCGCACTGGTGGATGCGATAAACGGACTGTGGGCGACGCTTTGTATCATGCTGAACGCAAAGGCGTTATTTGGACCACGAAATTCATCAAAAGAGCTGGGAATATTATCATTTGTTATATACGCCCCGCCCGGCCCCGATGTAAATTCTTTCATTAAAAAATCCGCATCATCATGAAAATTATTTTCACGTAAAAATGTCATCATGTACAGAAAGTCATTTAACGAAAGGAAATCCGCCGGTACGTGCGAAAATTGTTCACGTGCCTGGGCCGGCCTATTTGTTTCGGCAAACACCATTCCTCGTTTAAAATGCTTCCAATCGTCGTTATGCGGCATAGAATCAATAAAGCGAAGCGTTAATGTCCAATGCCTTGTTGCAACGCCCGACCATATACGAAATGGCGACAAAAGCACGGAATCGCTTTGGCGTGAAAGCCTGAACAATGTTGCCCAATCGCCCTTTGACGCAAGATATGAATAATATGCAATTTGCGCCGAAAGGTTTTTATCATCCGAAAGCGCAGCCGCTGAATCGCCTGGGTTTCCGGCCAAAAATAAACTGACCGCAATCTGGGATTGAACTCTTGGTGCATCAATATCTTTTAATCTATGTGCATAGCGCATGACCGCATCAAAGTTATCCGTATGAATTGCATGACGAAACGCAAGGAAATTACCAAAATCAGATTCAAATACTTGTGCGCTTGTGCGCCCTGCCCCGCCCCATTGATTTGTAATTGTCCCAAGAACAATTGCAGACGTCATAACAGCCACAACAAAAAAAGATTTTTTTGGTAATTTTGCCGCTGACAAAAACGGTGTTTTTGCCGGCTTTTTCGTAATGTTTTTTGTTTTCTTTTTCATACCTTGAATATATAAAAAATTAATATATAATGCAAGCGAAATGACAAACGAAGAACAATTTTTAAAATACGAAAACATGTTAATAGAGTGGTCGGCAAAGATGAATCTTGTCGCGCGCTCTACGTTGTCTGATGTGCGTGGCCGACATACAAATGATTCCGTGCAGACTGTGGATTATGTATCAGAAAATGCAACAGTTGTTGACCTTGGGTCTGGTGCTGGGTTTCCGGCTGTGCCCCTTGCAATCAAAGGGCGTAAAGTTTTTGCGATTGAAAGCATTGGTAAAAAATGTGTTTTTCTTTGTGCTGTCAAAGACGAATTAAAGTTGGACAATTTAACAATTATAAACGACCGTATTGAAAATGTCATAACACGAATCACCAATCACCAGCCATCAATCATCATAACCGCCCGTGCGTTTGCATCGCTGGATAAAATATTGGATATGACGCACATGGTCGCCGGCGCAGAATATGTTTTGTTAAAGGGCGAATCTGTTGTGTCTGAAATTGCCATTGCGCAAAAAAGATATAAATTTTCGTACAAAGTAATTCCGTCCATCACTGGACCTGGGTTTGTTGTCCTTTTG
>WQVP01000079.1 GCA_009785765.1 Alphaproteobacteria bacterium
CTTTTTGCTCTTTGCTCTTTGCGCTGTTGGTGCAAGTGCGCAAACAGTCGTGACGCCTCGCACAGGAATCCCGACGCCTATGACGGGCGTGGCCCGTGGCGCCGTGCCGTCTGACTTTATTACGCCAGAGGCATTTAACAATATGGCGCCATTTATGAATCAACAAATGCAACAACGTCTGCGTCCGGCGGGCACACAGAATGCGCCAAATCAAAATATCGCCGTGCAACGTGCCGCAATCGCATCTGGAAATATGCCAAACCAAAATCTTATCCAAGGCATGACACAACATACGCATGCTGTGCCTCAAAGACAAGTCGTCCAAAGGCCGGGCGCAAATGTTGCCCGTGCCGCAGGCACCCCTCAATCCGGAGTCCTCAATCATCAATCAGCGGCGGCGGCGCCGCGCCAAGTCGTCGCACGTGCCGCAACCGGCGGCGGACAGGTGCATGCGCCGCAAAGACAACAAACCGAACGGCGTGCAGTCGTGGCCAGATCGGCAACGCCCGTTACCCAAACTTTATCTGTGCAACAAGTTGCGCCGGAACAATGTTTGGCGCTTTATACTGAATGCATGAATTCATATTGCGAGCGGCCGGGAACGTCTTATAATCGGTGCTTTTGTTCGCCTCGTCTTGCAGAAATCCAAGAATATTACCGCCCCAGAATTGATGCCATCATGCGTCAAATTGTCATAGTTCAAAATGGCGGACAATTGTCAGAAGGCATGTCGGATGCGGAATTGGAATATTGGTGGAGTCGGACGATTTTGACTGGGAATAATTCGTTGCTTAATTTAAATGCTTCGTTAAATGCGGTTGATTTTCCCACAAGCGAAAGCATGTTGCGTGGCCGGAATGCGTTTAACATAGGGCATGAATTTTGTATCCGGAATCTTGTGCCTTGTGCGCACGCGGCGAATAATATGATTGGTGTTTACCGAAATGCCATCGCCCGAGATTGTACGGCATATCAAAATCAAATGCGGCAACTTTTGCGGGCGGCCGAAATCGTATTGCTTTCACTTGGTGGCGAATTATGATATAGTTCCTAAAAAGGGAATCAAATGCCAAAATCAAAAATAATCCCAGAGACATTTCCGTTGTCTTGTACTCTTGTAAAAAATCCAAAGACGTTGCTTGGTTTTATGATGCAGAATTTTTGGTATTTTTTTGGCTGGGTGTTTGTCTTTCGGACCATCTGTATAAATACCGCATCCGTTGGATATCGTCTTTTTCCGCCGATTGCGTTGGGTATGGTTACCGCATTGCTGGCCGGTGGCGGAACAGATTATTTTATGATGGAATTGGGTAAAATTGTTATAACAATTGTTGCTGTATTCCTTGTCTGCGATGTATTATGGACGGCGCAAAATATCCTTTGGGGGCGGACACGGCCACGTTCACGTGTACGTATTTTGCAAAATCTTTTGTCTTATGTTCATTGTCAATCATCGGCATTTATTAACAAACGTATGGCCGGGAAAATTTCACAACAAGTTAATAATATCGCATCCCGTTGCGTAGAATTAATGAACTTAATGTTTTCACGCCTTGTGCGCCTGGGCTTTGTAATGTTGGCCGGTGTTGGTATGATATTTGTTTTTCATTGGTCAATTGCGGTAATTATTGCGGTGGCATTATTTATTAATTTTTCTTGGTTTGCGCTGAATTTGAAAAGAGTTGCATTGGCCAGTGCACGTCGTGCATCCACGGTCAGTCATATGACCGGCACCGTTACCGACAGCATAGGCGGCGCTGCGAACGTTCGTGCGTTCAGCGGACGCTTGCGAGAATTATCATTTATGCAGCGTATTTTTAAATTATATTACCAAAGGTTTAATCTTGCCATTTATGCAAGTCGTCGTTCATGGGTGCCGATTTTATTCTTTAATACATTTATTACCGGCGCTGTGATTTTTATGGCGGCATCATTATTTAAATCGGACGTTATTTCGGCCGCCGCAGTTATGACGATTATCACAGCATATCTTGCGATGGATGCGGCGATGTGGGATTTTATGGACGTGTTTTCCGAATTCATATCCGACAAAGCGGAGGTCAGCCGGAATTACAAAGAATTAAATACACGTATCGCAATCGCCGATAAATCAGGCGCTATGCCGCTGGAATGCGCCGGCGCAGCGGTTGATTTTGATGCGGTTGACTTTAAATATGACAGAGGCGCACCGGCTGTTTTAAAGAAGTTTAATCTGTCCGTAAAGGCCGGCGAACATGTTGGAATCGTTGGCGCATCGGGATCGGGAAAAACAACAATTATAAAATTATTAATGCGTATGTATGATATAAATTCTGGCGCAATAAAGATTGATGGCCAAGAAATTGACAAAGTATCATTGGAATCATTGCGCAAAAATATCGCCTTTATTCCACAAGATACAAGTCTGTTTAATCGCAGTATTTTGGATAATTTAAAGTATGCAAATCCGTCCGCCACGATGGACGACGTTATCCGTGCGGCCAAATTTGCAGAGGCTCATGATTTTATATCAAAAATGTCAAACGGTTATCATACGATGGTTGGCGACCGTGGCGTAAAATTATCCGGTGGCCAGCGGCAAAGAATTGCAATTGCACGTGCATTTTTGCAACATGCGCCGATTCTCTTGATTGACGAGGCGACGTCCGCACTTGACAGCGATACGGAAAAATTAATCCAAGATGCGGTTGCAAAAATTGCGGAAAACAAAACGATGCTTGTCGTGGCACATCGCCTTTCAACATTGGCCGCACTTGACCGGATTATAGTATTAAAGAACGGAAAAATAGCGGAACAGGGCACTCATACCCAGTTGATTAAAAAATCAAACGGCATATACGCCCGAAAGTTTAAACGTCAAAGTTGTGGATTTTTGGGGTAATAAATAAAACGCCGCATGCATGCGGTGTTTTATTATAACTGCCTGCGGAAGTCTTCAAACATTTTGCCGCGTACTTGTTTTTTCTTGTCAAAGTTTTGGCGCCATGCGTCAATATCGCCGTTTGGTATAAATGTCGGCGGTTGTGCGGTTGTGTTTATGCCATTAGTTGTCTCTGATATGTGCTGATTCCCGGCTGCATCGCCTCTGTGCATGGCCA
>WQVP01000080.1 GCA_009785765.1 Alphaproteobacteria bacterium
ATTTTGCATTGCGATTACTTCGCCGACTATGTCGCCTATGCGCACAGGCGCCACCAAGGGTGTATTATATCTTGCGATAATCTGAACGCCGGTTGTTTGCGTGCGGCGAAGCGTTACCACAAAATCATTTTCAATTGTCGTGCCAATTGTTGCACTTCGGCCGTACCATACAGGAATCCGTACCAATTCCGTACCAGCGGTCAAAAATGTGCGATTCACCGTATTGTTAAATCCATATTCCAAAAGGCGCTGTGCCTCTGAGCCTAAAAGATCATGATTACGTGTATCCAATCCATTTATAACGCCGACCAACATACGGCCATCACGGCGGGCAACGGCAACCATGCCAAATCCGCCTTCGCGGGTACGGCCTGTGCGGCGAGTCTCTGCGCCAGGCATTTGGCGCAAAAAATTTCCAAATCCATTTGCGCGAATTCGGCGACGCTCTGTGCACCAGTCGTTAACCGGATCTTCCAACAGCCAGGTCTGCGTCCGAAACATCGGATAAAATTCCGGAAAATTATTATATATATAAATTATCAAGGTTGAAAGTTCACGAGATGTCATTAAGTTATCCGGATGAAAAAGGCCCGACACATTTCCAAACGTGGACTCTGGCATACCAATTTGACGTGCACGCAATGTCATACGTCGTGCCATTTCGGATTCACTTCCGTATAAATATTCCGCCAATACAACGCCAGCATCTCCGCCACTTGGCACGATTAACGCCATTAAAATATCATGCACGCTTATGTCCGTGCCTTCTTCCAGACAGACAATACTTGCCGGTTGCCATACCGGCCGCCGGTGGTCGGCATTATATCCAACAGGCAAACGCTGCGACAATACCAAGCGGCCATCACGCACCGCATCAAAACCCATAACATTTGTCATTAATTTCAACATGGACGACGGCGGCATCAAAGTATCGCCTTCTTTGTTTATTATGACTGTGTGCGACACGGGATCAATTAAAAAAGCCGAACGAGCGGGTGTATTGAAAGCGCTTGCGCTTTCAATAAAGAGCAAAGAGCAAAAAGCAAAGAGCAAAGATATTTTTTTCATGCGAATAATATAAACCAGAAAAATGGGGATTGCAATTCTAAAAAAATATACTATATTATGCAGGCTATGAGAAACTTTATATTACCACTTCGTCATCTTGTATTACAGCCGGGGCTTACCGTGCCTGTGTATCTTGAAAATCCAACATCTATACTTGCTATGGAGTCGGCCGCCAAAGAGCACAAGGAAATCATACTGTGCGCACAGCGTTCAAACAACTATCCGAACAAGTCTGCTGATATATATGAAATCGGCACACGTGCAGATATCGTACAGGTTTTACGACTTCCTGATTCATCGGTGCATGTAATGGTACAAACAACAAATGCCGTGCAAATTGAAAACATATCGGTGGATTCAGACGGACTTTTCACAGGCGATGCATCTAACATAGAACAAACGGACGACAGCAAAGACGAAAGAGTTATCGCGCTTCGTGATAAACTATCTGAAAATCTTTCACGCATTGCACGGAATAAGCGCATAGATTTATCCAAACTTCGCATGGTAACCAACGGATATCCTATGGCGGCATTTATTGATGCGGTCATTCAAATGGCAGACATTGATACAGAGGTTGCAATCCAAGTTTTGGGCATGAAAACTTATTTTGAAAAGCTTTCATTATTAATGGAACAAATTGCGATATTAATTGAAATGGCAAAGATTGATGATGCGATTAATCGCCGTGTTAACAATCAAATGGACAGTGGCCGCAAAGAGGCCATACTGCACGAAAAAATTCGTGCAATCCAAAAAGAATTGGGCGAAGATGACGGCGGCGATGAAATGGATAACGTGTCGCTTAAAAAGCGCATAGCTGAATCCAAAATGCCGGATGAGGCCCGCAAAAAAGCAGAAACCGAATTACGGAGACTTCGCCAATTACAACCGATGAGTCCAGAGGCATCGGTGATTAAAACATATCTTGATGAACTTCTTGCTATGCCTTGGGGCAAAAGTGACATAGTGCCTGTGGATTTAAAATTGGCACGTGCAGAATTGGACAGAGAGCACAGCGGAATGGAATTTGTAAAAATGCGAATTCTTGAACATTTGGCTGTTATGAAAAAAACGGGCAATATGCGTGGATCTATTATATGTCTTGTTGGTGCGCCGGGCGTTGGAAAAACATCACTTGGAAAATCTGTTGCGGCGGCACTTGGCCGAAAATATCATCGCATGGCGCTGGGCGGACTTTCGGACGAGGCACATTTACGTGGCCACCGAAAAACATACATAGGTTCACAACCAGGCCGTATTATGGATGCATTAAAACGTGCAGGTGTCAATAATCCCGTCATAGTCTTGGACGAAATTGATAAACTTGGCAAAGACCACAGAGGAGACCCGGAATCTGCATTGCTTGAAATACTGGACCCAGAGCAAAACAAAGGGTTCAGAGACCACTATCTTGAATGCGATTTTGATTTATCAAACATCATGTTTATCGCAACTGCAAATTCTTTAAACATTGCGCCCGCACTTCGTGACCGCATGGAAATCATTGAAATGCCCGGGTATAGCGAAATTGAAAAGTTGTCCATTGCACGCAATCATCTAATTGCACGTGCGGCGACGGACGCCGGATGGGATCCGTCCAACATAACAATATCAGATGATGCCATTAAACATATTATAAATAAATATACCGCAGAATCAGGCGTACGTGAATTACGTCGTGAAATCACCGCCGTGCTTCGCAAGACTCTTCTTGAACTTGACGGTGCGGACGTACCAACCGAATTTACAATTCCAAAAATTGATGAGATTTTATCATTGCGAACTTATGCCGGATTTAATAAACGAATTGGATTTGGAGTGCGTGCGTGATAATCATCATTGACACAACATCACGGGATATAAGATTGGCGCTATGTAGGGGTGCGGTCTCCGCACCCACGGGCGGGGAAACCCCGCCCCTACAAAAAACAATCCATTGCGAAAAACAATCTTTGGAATTACCCACGGCGGTGCAAAATTTCATTAATAATGACTTTAAAAAAT
>WQVP01000081.1 GCA_009785765.1 Alphaproteobacteria bacterium
ATTCCGAATCTGATGATGTAAAAAGGAGCGAGCGGACACATTAATAATTATATATTGACCATGCATTTCGGACGTGCCGCCGTATGACATATCTGTGGTTTCAACGCTTATGGAATTTAAACTTTTTATTGGACTTTTTGCTTGGCATTCGGCGGCACGAAAAGACGACCAATCACGTTCGCCCATAAACTTTTGCGCATGCTGTGCCATTTTTTCTGTGTCCAGATTTTTTGGAATCCAATAAACTTTATTTTTATCCATAACCGGACGTGCCGCACGGTTTAAAATTATATAACGGTAATATCGCATTTTTGCATCAAACCGGGCGTGAAAATCATCGCTTACTTTTTCAGCATTCAAAACAACGATTCCTGTGCCCATTTCTTTCAGATAGAAATTAATTGCTTTTTTAACAGTTTCCGCATCATGTTCGGTATCTATATCAAAATGACAAACCGCCGCAAGCGCATGCACTCCTGAATCAGTACGGCCCGCACCAACCACATCCACGTCTTGCCCGCAAAACTTATAAATTGCGGCCGAAAGCAAAGATTGTACACTGTCGCCATCTTTGTTTTTTTGCCATCCGATTAAGCCGGTGCCATCATATTCCAAAGTTAATTTGTATCGCATTTTTTAAATATCCATTTTTAAATGATTCAAAGTCCATTGGTTTTTTTCCAGCCGGCTGTAATCGCAAAATTTCCAGTTCGTTATTTGTAATTTTTGTCTCCAAAATCTTGCAATCAATTCCGTTTATTTTTGTGCGGCCGCCGATTGAGCGTACTTGGTCGTGAATTTGCTTTGGTGTTTTATTCCAATCAATAATTTCGTCCGCACCCGTCCATTTCCGTGTAAAAGTCGGCGTGCCAATTTGCGGATTTTTTGGGTAATTTGCCGGTGTTTTTAAAAATTTTGATAACATATCCGCACCAATTTCGGCAACATGTTTTTCCACAATTTCATTCGTATCATTTTCGCCAATTATAAACGGTTCGCGCATATAAACGTCGCCTGCGTCAACCTCTTGTACAACCTCCATTAAACAAACTGCGCTTTCTTTATTGCCGTTATATATTGCGGTGGTCATGGGCGACGGACCACGATAGGCGGGCAAATCGGATGGGTGAATATTAATTGTTGGCGCCATAGCCAAAACTTCGTCTTTTAAGATAACGCCGTATGACGCGACGACAATGTAATCTATTGCTGATTGCTGATTGCTGATTGCTGATTTAATTTGGTTTATGTTTGTATAAACAGGAATATTTTTTTCATCCGCCCATTGGTGCACCGGACTGGGCGTTAATATTTTTTTACGGCCAGCGGGTTTCGGAGCCCGTGTAAACACGGCAACAATTTCGTGTTCAGATGCAACACGTTCAAACATTGGGATTACCCATGTACTCGTTCCAAGAAGAATAATTTTTCGTTTCATTTTTAGTAATCAGTAATCAGTAACCAGTAATCAGTATTTCCATTTGGCATAAACCAACTGGTTACTGATTACTGATTTTTCCTTTTTCTTACCTTTGACATAACCCGTTCACGGTTAAGCAAAGAGATGTGGTCTATGAATAATATGCCGTCCAAATGATCCATTTCATGCTGTATAACACGTGCGGAAAAACCGTCAAATTCACGTTTGTGTGCGGCGCCAAATTCATCAAACCACGATACAACCACAGATTCCGGCCGCATAACATCATAAAATACCGGCACGTCATCCGGCCCACGTATTGAAAGACAGCCTTCTTCGTCAGAAACCATTTTATCCGATTTTAATAAAATTTCTGGGTTAATCATTTTTATTATTGGGGCATCATCAGACCTTTCTGCGCGAAAAACAAATATGCGTTTGGCTATGCCGATTTGTGGTGCGGCAAGGCCTGCGCCCATTGCATCAATCATAACATCCACAAGAGTATCCACTATTTTACGTGCAGAATCCATGTCGGTCTCAGGCATACACTTTTCCCGAAGACATGGATTACCTATTGTTTTAATTTGCATTTCTTTTTTCATCACATATAATCATAGCAAAGGATTTTTATATGGCAATAAATATTTTAATTTTGTTAACTCTGGTTATTGTTATCGTTATGCTTGGTGCGCTTTTGATGCGAAAACCTGTTGCACCGGATATATCGCCTCAAATGAACAAATTAAACCAAATTCTTTCCGAGCGACTTGGCGCACTGTCGCAAAATGCGGCGGATTTAAAAAATATATCGGGCGATATTGCAAATTTTAAAAATATATTAATGGGTAATAAACAAGCTCGTGGCGCATTTGGCGAAAAGATATTGGAAGACTTGGTGTCTGATATAATGCCGCCCGAAAGCTATGAATTCCAAAGCACTTTGGACGGCGGCGCCAGGCCAGACGTTATAATTAAATTACCATATCCGCCGGGAGATATGGCGATTGATTCAAAATTTCCATTGGAAGGCTATGCAAAAATGCAAAATTCCGGTACAGAGAACGAGCGTGAAATGGCACGGCGTGAATTTAAAATTGCCATTCGCACGCATATTGACGCCATTGCAAATAAATATATTATCTCTGGCAAAACAGCGGACAGCGCAATGATGTTCATTGGTGCCGAATCTATATTTGAAGTTCTTCACCGTGAATTCCCAGATGAAATTGATTATGCACACAGAAAGAAAGTATTTATTGTATCGCCCGCAACATTATGGGCATCATTAAATACAATTCGTGCGGTGCTTTCCGATATAAAAATTAAACGTGTAGCAGGCGAAATTAAAAAAGAATTGGATATGCTTTTGTCCGACCTTGGGCGTCTTTCAGATCGTGCGGACAAAGTTGAAAAAAGTTTTAATAATTCTGTGGATGCACTTAAAGATTTAAATATATCTATTAATAAAATCACACCACGTGCGGAAAAATTAAAGGCACTTGATTTTGAATAACTTAAATCCGCCCAAAGACGGATTCTTTTGCAACCGGTTAAAATCAATTCAGGCGTGGTGATTGCGCCGTTGTTTGAAAGCGAAGTGTACACATAGTACATGAGCGAGCAAACAACAA
>WQVP01000082.1 GCA_009785765.1 Alphaproteobacteria bacterium
AAATATCCAACAGCTCGCCGCATCATGACACTTCGTCGCAACGATATGGTTATTGCTGAATTTGACCAAAATGATAAAGATTTGCCAAAAGGAATTGCCGATGCTGTCAAAGAAAAAGCGCGTTTTATGAAACAAGATAAGGTTGAAATAGTGTTTCGTGTAAAGAAGATGGGCAGCAATGGAACAATCTATTTGCGTCCGCATTATGTGGCAAAAGAGGACGCAGATACAAAAAGTTGGGGCGCCAGTGCTTCGTCATTGCAAAATTATAAGGCAAGAAAGGTTAATGTAAGTCCAACCGGTTGACTAAAACAACATTAATTGATCTGGTTTTTGGGCGAGTGGTGTGGGGGCTTTGCTCTTGTCCAGATGAATTATATCTCCGAACTGTGTGTCGGTAAAGAATAATATATTTATATCGCCGGTCGCTGGATTGTTTTTCTTTACTGCGTTTACGTATTTCTTGCTATTCTCGCGTGTGCCAGTAAAGCGCAAGTAAACCGAATATTGTGCCATTTTAAATCCCGTGTCCAACAAGAAGTTGCGAAAACGGGTTGCCGCACCTCTTTGCGCTTTGGTTTCGGTCGGCAAATCAAACATTACCATCATCCACATGTATTTAAGTCCTTGGGTGCGTGTGCTCATCGTTATCTATCATGGTTTGTGTATATTCCAAAAGATTTTGTTTTTCTTTAATAGAGTTAGCAAAGGCCCAAACATCACGTTGCATAATTGTATATAATGGAGACGTCCCGCCTATGTTATTCTTTAACTCTTTATATATAATTCCGGTTAATATTTTTTTATATTCAGGAGTTAATGTTTTTGTCGTATCATCTTTGCCTCTGAAAATATTATAAACTTCCAGGTCTACAATGGGTCTGTATGGCTCTATCAAATCATCAACCAGGCAAAACGGGTTAAGTGCATTATGATGTTGTATTCCAAATGATGGATTAAGTCCCGCCGCAACAACTTGTCGGGCCAGCGTTGCACGAATAATTGCATATCCATAGTTTAAGAATGAGTTTATACCGGGCGCAGTATGCCGGCGCAAAAAATCTTTGCCGAATAATGCGGGAAAGTATGCGCGTGCCGCGCGTGCTTCTATGCCACCGGTGTCGCCGGACTGCACTTTGTCCGACAGTGATTTAATTGGGTTGTTGATGCCAAGGGTGTCCAAAACACGTGATTGGTTTTTTACTTTTTCTTTTACAACGCTTGCCCATAATTGTTTTTGTAATGGCTTTGATATATTAATTTGTTGACGCTGAATTTCGGTTTGCTTGTACTGTCCGACAAGCGATAACATTATTCCGTTTGGATGATAATTTGGCCCGATGATTATAACTGGCACGCCCTCTTCGCACAGACGGGACAATGCATCGTTCGTCCATACTATGGCATTGCCGGTCGTCATGATTGCGCCTATGGAGTCCAGCGGTACCTCGGATAAAACCGCACCGTCTGATTTTATTTGTAAGAATCCACGGCTGACGTGCACGGCACGATTGTCGGATGAAATCTCTATGATGCTTAACATATTAAAGTCCTTTTTTGACATATTAAGGACTAATTATAATTTTGTCAAGCAATATAAAAAGGCGCCAATTTAAATGATGCAGCGCCAGTGTATTGTTTAATGTTTTACCAAAAACCGAAGCTTGCGGAGTGTTTTTAAAAACAAGCCAAAATTATTTGTTTTATATTCCACTGTATCGCTGGAAATTTGTTTTACACCCATGATTTTTTGGGGTTGCAGCAAAGCCTGGTGCGCATCAACGTATGAAAAATGCAAAACAAATTCATTTGGTAATTGGATTTTGAAGTCCCTGGGATGGATGCTTGCCGCCAGGGATGTGCCTTGGCGTAAGAGTTCCCGGACCTTTTGCTGACGCAGCATATATACAGGCGTGCCTGACTCAAATCGTTTTGTTTCTATTGTTATGATGTTTGGGTATATAGATTTTGCCTCTGCAATTGCGCCACTGTCGCCTGTAATCATAATGACGGGAACGTTAAAGTATGCGGCTTTGTACATGCCGTCGCTTGTTTCGCCATAAATTTTTTTGTTTACTATAACCTTTTGAAAAAAATCAGACCGCCAAGTATGTTCCAGCGGCGAAAGACCAGACCCGCCCGCTGCATGATAACCATGAAGGATTGCAAAATCAAAAGAGTTATCAAGGCCGGCCATCATACCAAGTTCATCAGCCCCGCGCCAATGCGATAACACAGCAACATTTTTTGGAAACATTTTTGTTAAAAGATTTGTCCCTGACCAATGGGCATCACGAATTACGAATTTGCATTTTCCGTGGACGGCCTCTATCCCTTTGATGATTTCCAGCAGTTCCAAAGTCTGAATCATTGCAAACTTTGCATGTGCTTTGGTTTCTGGGTTTACATCACCCCATCTGCGTGCCAAAGCAATGCCTTCCATATCTGTGCTTATGAATACCTTTTTCATTTTATTTCCTCTAATTCCCAGTCTGACAGCCAAAGTATATAGCCGGTGATGGTGTGCGCCGGGTATGCGGCCTGCAAAAGCGTTGCATATTCATTCATCTGGCGTATGTATGCATCCCGCCGGACAACTTTGTCTGTGTCGGTCTTGTAATCAATAAATTGGATGTCTTTTTCCGTTATGCGAAGTCTATCTATGCGGCGACTGGTAAATTTATCATTTATATATCCGGCAATTGGAACCTCTGGTTTTGAAAACTTATCAAAAAGGCCGGCAATTTGTTCGTTTTCACGTATCTGTGCGACCAGTTCACCGTCGCCTGTGATGTCGTTCCCATCTATGCGAATTCGTGATAATTTACGATGAATTTCGGTGCCACGGTCTTTGGCAAATCGTGCGCGCGCCCTATTTTCAAGTATCGTTTTTATATCCATTTCAGTTCTTTATAGTTATTATTCCGTCATTTGTTATTGTTGCATCAGGATGCGATTCCAAAACACGGTATAAATTTGTGTGCCATGCATGGGCAGAAGCCTCTTTTTTATAATCAAATCCGAAAATATAAAG
>WQVP01000083.1 GCA_009785765.1 Alphaproteobacteria bacterium
CCTCGTGTATTTTTATACACGTCGGCTTAAACTCCCGGCGCATCTGTCTCATATAAATTAATTTATTGTGTTCGCTTGAAAAATGGGATTTTTGTGGTATATATAATATTAAAGGAATATGTCTTATGTCTAAATCCAAAAAGCTTGATTTTAAAAATGGACAATTTGTTGTATATCCAACCCAAGGCGTTGGAAAAATTGCCAAAGTAGAAGAAGTAAAAATTGGCGATCAAAAAATCCAAATGATTGTTATTAATTTTGAACAAAATAATATGACACTTCGTGTGCCTGTTGAACGTGCGGAATTATCTGGACTTCGCCCATTGGTAAGTCCAAAAGAAATGGATACTGCAATCAATGCGGCAAAGCGTGCGGCGGGTGCAAAGCGCCTTATATGGGCACGTCGTGCGGCCGTGTACGAAGAAAATATCAACAGCGGCGATCCAATGAAATTGGCAGAGGTTATACGTGATTTACAGCGCCGGTCAAGCACTGATACTATGACGTTTTCAGGGCGTGGGCTTTATATGCGTGCGCTTGAACGTATGGCCCAAGAATTTGCGGTGCTTCATAAAATAGATATTGATTCGGCAAGTGAAAAAATTGAAGACATTTTGGGCGTACCCAAAGAAATTGATTTAAACGCAACCGAAGAAGATGAGGAAGAACCAGATAAATAAAAACCGCCGTTCGGCGGGTTTTATTTTTAGTGAAAGAGTTAAAGAGTGAAAGAGTGAAAAAGGAAAGATATTGAATGTATCAACAGTATTTACCGTTCTAGTACGCTAGAACGGTAAACATAAAAACCTGTCCTTTATAAAGGGCAGGTTATTATTTATGCTCTTTTTCACTTATTCACTCTTTCACTTTTTCGTTGCTATCCAAAGCCCATAAAACCATCCAATCCCGGTCCAGCCAAAAAGCCAGCTTGCAATCCTGATGCGTATCATATCCAAATCAGAGCTGCCATTTTGGCGGGCAAGATACACTGGGAACATCCAAATAGACCACACAATTATTGCGGATAAAGCATATTTTATAATCAAGATTATATCTATATCGGGCATGTTCAAATATTACTTAAATCCCGAAATTGGGTCAATATAAAAATACCTTGATTTTCGGGGAATTATGCGCCACCATTACATGGCAATAAACAAAAAACCGAAAGGACGAAGTATGGCAGGAAGCTTAAACAGAGTATCATTATTGGGCAACTTGGGACAAGATCCAGTTGTTCGCAGTGGTCAAAACGGAAAAATCGTAAATTTTTCTTTGGCGACATCTGAATCTTGGAAAGACAGAACAACCGGCGAACGCAAAGAAAATACAGAATGGCACAGAGTTGTTATCTTTAATCCAAATTTGGCCGAAGTTGCCGAAAGATTCCTTCAAAAAGGAAGTAAAGTCTACATAGAGGGCACGCTTCGCACACGTAAATGGCAGAACCAACAAGGCCAAGATGTCTGGACGACCGAGGTTGTCTTGCAAAATCTTGGTGCGCAAATGGTATTGCTTGGCGGTACGAAATCTGCAAGTGGTGGCGAATATGGTGGACCTCCGTCCGATATGCCGTCTGCACCATCTGCGGCCCCGGAAATTTCCGTGGAACAAATTGGTGATGATATTCCATTTTAATCGCACAGCGATTAAAATGGAAAAAATCGTCGCTGTGTGCGACGATTTTATTTTTGCCGAACAGCAAAGCGTGTCGGCAAAAATTGTCATCCCGGAAAATGCGAAGCATTTATCCGGGACCTGGAAAGAAAAAACGCAGAGCAAACTAAATCCCGCCTTTCGGCGGGACAGTGTTTGTAATTCCTTTTCCCTTCCAGATCCCGGATAAATTTTTGCTGTTCGCAAAAATTTTCCGGGATGACACCAGAATTAATACCTTGCTTTGTCCCCAAGCTCCTCTTCAATCCTTATCAATTGATTATATTTCGCAATGCGGTCGGTGCGGGACATAGAGCCTGTTTTAATTTGGCCTGCGTTTGTTGCAACTGCCAAATCTGCCAATGTTGTATCCTCTGTCTCTCCGCTTCGGTGTGAAATCACAACGCCGAATCCGGCGTCTTGTGCCATTTTAATTGTGTCCAAAGTTTCGGTTATCGTGCCGATTTGATTCATTTTAATTAAAATTGCATTACCAATTTTTTCATCAATTCCACGCTTTAATCTTGTCGGGTTCGTTACAAATAAATCATCGCCGACCAATTGAACTTTGTCGCCAAGGCGTTCGGTTAATAATTTCCAGCCGTCCCAGTCATCTTCAAATAATGCGTCTTCCAAAGATACAAATGGGTAATCTGAAATTAATTTTTCATAGAAATCCACCATTTGTTCGCTGTTAAAATTATTGCCTTCAAAGGAATAAATTCCGTCTTTGTAAAATTCGTTTGCGGCAACGTCCATTGCGATGCCGACATCTTTGCCCGGAGTATAGCCGGCCGCTGTGATGGCGCTCATAGTAGTGTCCAGCGCCGCACGTGTCCCGTCAATATTCGGTGCAAATCCGCCTTCGTCGCCGGTGTTGGTTGCAAAGCCCGCTTTTTTCAGGATGGTTTTAAGATTGTGAAAAACCTCTGCACCGATTTTTAATGCCTCTATTTCTGATTTTGCCGACAGCGGGATAATCATAAATTCTTGGGGGTCCAAACCATTGTCAGCATGTGCGCCACCGTTAATGATGTTCATCATGGGGCGAGGCAAAAGGTTTCCTGTGCCCAGATATTTATATAGTGGTTCGTGTTTGGCCTTTGCGACCGCATGCGCTATGGCCATGGAAACCGCCAAGATTGCATTCGCTCCAAGTTTTGATTTGTTCAGAGTTCCGTCCAAAGCAATCATCTTTTCGTCAATCATGCGCTGCATAGATGCGTCCATTCCGATTAACTCTGGCGCTATGATTTTGTTCACATTATCCACGGCATTCTGTACGCCTTTGCCCATCCAGTCGGTCCCGCCATCACGTAATTCGGCCGCTTCGTGTGCGCCGGTGGATGCGCCAGACG
>WQVP01000084.1 GCA_009785765.1 Alphaproteobacteria bacterium
CTTTATCAAATTTTTTATCATAAAAATGGTAAATTTGCGGTTCGTCGTGCATAGTTTTTCCAATTCCATGACCAACAAAGTCTCGTGAAATTGAAAAACCTTTGGGCAAAACAATCCCTTCAATTGTGCGTCCGATTTCGGAAAGTGGTACACCCGGCCCGCACACAGCAATCGCCGAATGCAATGCGTCTTGGCACGTTTGGACCAATTTTCGTGCATCGTTTGATACGTTGCCAATCATAAACATTCTTGATGCGTCTGCATGATATTTTTTATATTCGGCGGTTAAATCTATGTTTACAATATCGCCGTCTTTTAATATAACATCGTCGCGAGGAATGCCGTGCACGATAACATCGTTGACCGACGTGCAACAATGCGCAGGATATCCGTGATAGCCCTTTGATGAAGATGTTGCGCCGTTTTGTTTTAAAAATTCCGCAACCATTTTATCAATTTCGGCGGTTGATATTCCGGCAACAATATGCGGCGTGATATGTTCAAAACAGCGGGCAATAATATTACCCGCAGCACGTATTTTTTTAAATTCTTTTGGCGTATAAACTGACTGCATTATAATTTTTTCTTTATTTGTTTAATTCTTTCCAAGATTTCTTCAAGCACTGTCTCGTCTATGCATCCTGTGCCGTTGCCGCCGCGCGCCTTTATTTCATCCGCCAATACTATGCACAATGTGGCCAACAATTGATTTTCCGGCAAAGGTCCGATTTTTGCGGCAATTTCACGTGCACGTGTATCAACCATAACGCCCAGTTCAATCAGGCGTGATTCCTGTCCGTCCTCACAGCCCATTTGGTAATTTTTGTTGATAATAGGAATTGATACTACGCTCATGATTTATGATTGGGGGTTGCTGATTGTTGATTTAGGATTTAATTTCTTTAAAATCCCTTCTGCTTTGTCTATATATTCCAAAGCCCTTGCGTTTTTTAATGATGCTTCGTGAAGCTGTTGGTTAAGTATCGCAACTTCAAGATTTGTTTGTTTTCCGGTTGCGACGCTTGCGCCACGTAATTTTTTTGCGGATTCTTCCAACGCATCCAATTCGGCAAAGATTTTATTAATTATTTCGCTCATAACGCAATCATAGAAAATTGCGCTAAGTTATACAAGCAAAATGTGATATAATAAGGCGAATCGGGAAGAGAGGGTGTTTTTAATGAAAACGAAAATAATTTATATTTCGGGCGGTGAAAATTTCGCACCAGAGCAAGTTCGTGCGGCATTTGATGAAATTCGTGAAAATTTGGGTTTGCCCTCTGATATGATTATGTTCGGCGTACCGATTGACTGTGCTGAAGGCACAGCCGCAGATAGCAAAGAGCAGATAGCAAAGAGCAAAGAGGTTGTAGAAATAGAAAAATCCTCAATCAAAAAATCATCCCCCATTTTATCCGTTATTACCGCCGCATCTGCCCCAATCATAGAACAGGCGCCGGTTATAGAAGAGATGCCTGTGCCCATTGCCGCAACAATTGTTGCCGAAGGAGTTATAGAAGTCGCCGAAGAAATCACGTTAACCGATGCACCGGCGGCGCAAACTATTGAAGAATTATTGGAAGGCCTGGCGCCCGTTGCCCAAGATACAAAAATAGACATAACCACAGAAACAGTTGGTATGGACACACATGAATCTCTGGGCGAAATAGAGGATTTATCTGATACGGATGCGGCGCTTTCAAAATTGGCAACAGAATTCATAGAGGCTGAAAAATTACCAGCGCCAAAATCCAAGGGCGGCCGGATTGGAAAGCTTAAAAACGTGCTGCCGTTCAAGAAAAAACAAGACTCCGAAGAGCCATCGCTTTTGGGTGATTTATTCGGATGGGCGGGCGTTGCCGCAAACGAAGACGACGGATATTCGTCGGTTGATGATTTTTTCAGACTTGGAAACCGATAGCTATTGGCTATATAGCTATTAGCTATTAACTAATGCCATGGATATTAATCAAATAATGCATTTTTTAAACCAATCTGGCCTGACAATTTTGGGCACAGATGGGGCGCATATATTTATCCAAGACCCAACGTGCTGGACTGCGAATATTATACAATTACTTGGGTATGCATGGATTGTCATTGTTTTTATGACGGGGATTTTGTTAACGGGCTGGGCATTTTCTTTGATTCGTGGCACATCCGAAATCAAAGGGATGGTAAATAATCTTCGGTCGTTGGTCATAATATTTGCTACGCTTTCCGTCGTCGGTCCAATCGTTAATTTTATATATGGCGATGATTTATGGGGCATGGGATGCCGTGTCATAGTTGTGCCAACCGAAACAGTCCAAGAACTGGTTGATGCAAGAACACGAACAATCCGTCAATTTGATCCGTATGCACTTTGGGAATCCATAGATATATGGGACAGCGCTGTCCGTACCGATTTATGGATACCGCCAAATATATCCGATATTGAATTCGGTGCACATGGGGTCGGCGTCTTTACGCCCCGAATGGGCGCTTTTGGTGCGACGACTGGCCGACTTCGTGGCGGGCGCTATATTGGTAATTTATTGCACGACCAAAATGAGATTGAAAACGTTCGGCGTATATTCAGGCAAAGCGGAATGGGTATTCGTCGTGATGATGATCCGACCGGCGGTGGCCATGTGGGCGCCAGTCGTGCAAACGGAATGCGTGATCACGAAGGCCGTGATTTCCTTGCCCGGCCGGGCCAGCCAATGCCTGCGTTTTTTGACGGAGAGGTTGTATCAGTGCAACGTATGGGCAATCACGGATTGCGTTCTATATTGATACGAAATACAAATGGGACGCTTTCTTTTATTGGTTATGTGGATGCAAATGTTAATGCCGGTCAGCGGGTAAGTGCCGGTCAAATTATCGGCCGAGTTCAAAATATCGCAATGAATCCAGCGTACAGAAATGTGCCAAATCACGTACATTTTGAATTGTGGCAAGACCGTGGGACTTTGGGGCAAAGCCGCTCTCGTGGCGGTACAGCGATGGATCTGGCGGA
>WQVP01000085.1 GCA_009785765.1 Alphaproteobacteria bacterium
AAGAGAATGCCCCAAGCTGTGTTAATGCCTCTGCACGGCCTGCGAAATCATCTGGGTTTGCTGGAAACCCTGGCTGGTTAATAGCGGCGGTGTAATCATTAACTGCGGCTTGGAAATTATGACTCCAAAGATTTAATTGCCCACGACGTGATAATATATCACGATTGGATAATATATCACTTGGACGCTCTGCGTTTGCGGCAAGGGCGTAATTAAGACTTGTGATTGCGCCATCCATAACCTCTTGTCTGGCCCATATTATTGCATGATTATACCACGCAACCGCATTGCCTGCATCAAGGTCAAGTGATGCAACAAAGTCTGCACGTGCACGATCAAGATCGCCGACTTGCATGTGTGCTTCGCCACGATATATAAATGCCTCTGGATTAAATGGTTCGGCTTCTATGGATACTGTTAAATCAATTATTGCACCCGTAATATTGCCGGCCAATAATTTATCACGGCCTGAATTTAAAAATTCTGTGGCCAATTCAAGCCTTGCCTCTGGCGTCATGTTTGATACGTCAATGATGGATGTTTCAATAACTTGACCTTGTTGGCGCATAAATGAATTTGTGTATCCGATGATATAAAATGTGGATGATACAAAGAACAGAATTATTCCCCAGTACATAAACAAAGTAAACCGCTCTTTGTTAAAGGCTGGCAAATTCGGAGTCCAAGATATGCGCGGCATGCAAAGTGAAAAACGCTTTGCTGTTTTTTTTCGGGCGCTTTCAATCGGCATTTTCTTTTTTGCCACAGGCGCAATACGCACAGAGCGCACTGGTGCCTTTTTCGGCGCTTTTTTTATACGCTTTCTTTTGTTTATAAGTAATGCCATTCTCTCCTCCGATGGTTCCTACGAAGGCATGATAGAAAAAAAAACCGCCAAAGGCAAGAAGTAATTAGGGATTAGGGATTAGGAATTAGTGGTTGTGTTCGCTTGCGCTCACAGCCATTTATTTTATCATATTAAAAATAACAGAAAAGGCGTCGGCAAAGCCGACACCACAACTATTCACTATTCACTAATCACTAATCACTATTCACTAATTCCTATCCCCTGTTATCGCATTAAACCTTTCACGGCCAACGTGTATTGTATTGCCACGAAGCTCTGGTGCCTCTTGGCGGCGAACAGCGGTGCGCCAAAATATATCGCCGTTTAATTTGTTTATGGCATACAAGTATCCATCCGTTGCAACGACGTATGCGGTTGTGCTGGTTATAATAAACGGTAATGCAACGCCTATGTAAACACAGAAAAACACGTGCCCATCATTTCTGCGAATCCGGCAAAAAGCATTTCCAATGCCGCCCACATACAAACACTCTCCGCCCAATTGCATCGGCGCAATTATGTCCAGAATTGGTGCGCCGCCCGTCACAGCACGGGCACGAAACACATCACGAACCCATACAATTTCACGGGTGTTTTTATTTACGGCAACCACTTCACCTGTTGAGAGTCCCGCATAAATATTATGTTGGTCTTGGATAACTTTTCGGGTTCCTGCAACACGTGTTGCGGTCGGAAGACCGGAAAATATGCGCACATTGGCGTCTCCTCGCATCTCCCATACAATATTGTTTTCGTCTTGGATAAATTCACGGGTTGCGTTGTACACAGGCGCCCAGTTTAATTCACCAACAGGCGCAGATGTGTTTAATATTGTTTGTCCGCCTGCGAATATTGCGTGCCTCTCGCCTGGTAAAATTGGATCATTTCTGCCACAAGCAGAAATAAAGAGCAAAGAGCAAAGAGCAAAGAGCAAAGATGTTTTTTTCATCATAAAACCTTTTGTCGCTTGTTAAAATCAATTCAGGCGTGATGATTGCGCTGCGATTTGAGGGCGTAGTGTATAAGTACTACATGAGCGAACAAATCGCAAGCAGGCATCCGCATCAATTGATTTTCTTGTTTTTTCTCTCTTACCTTAGCATTTCGGCTTCGGCACGGATGGACACTGGCGCATTTGCATCGCCAACAATTCTATTTAAAAACCGAATTGCACTTTGATAATCATCCGCTGATAAATGCTTTTTCGCCACCAACAAAAGTCCGGTAAAATAAAACGGTGAACGCTTTGATAAAAGCGGCGACATAAAGCTTTCAAATTCCCGGGGCGTCATTTCATCCGCACGCATCATCGCAAGATGCAATGTCGCCAAATCTCTGAAATCACGCGATGAAGCGCGGCGGCGAAGATTTTCAAGTGTCGCCGTCCCACTTTCAATATTGCCCATTTGAATATCCATCTGAGATGCACTGAACAACGCAATATCACGCATGCCACCGCGGGACGTGCGGGCTGTATTCATTAATTGTTCATGTGCGGCAACCGCATTCCCATCAAACATCATAATGATTGCAGATTCGTACATTGCCGCACTTTGCATCAAATTCGCAGAATGGCGTGCGCTTGATATTTGCCAGCCGACCACCGAAATAACTATGACTGTTGCGCCTATGATGATAAGCCTCATATAACGCATAACAAAGTCGGTTAGTTTTTGTGCGTGTAATTCTTCGTTTATTTCACGGTACATAGCACGCTCTGCGCCATCTGTTATATCTGTGCTTTCCGCATTGTCTTTTTTTGGTGGCACAATGTGCGTGTTCCAAAATGCTTTGAGTTTTTCTATGTGTTTGTTCATTTGTATACCTATTATTTAAGATTCGTATGAATAATATACTATTAATTATGCCCGGTTTGCAATCTTAAAAATTCGCACTATAATGTACTCGTGAAAGATAAATCAGCAATCAGCAATCAGCAATCAGCAATCCCGGCACAACGTGCCGGTCTGCCTGTTATTTCGGATGACTCTAATCTTGAACGCTATATTCAAAGCGTGCAAAAGTTCCCAATTTTATCAGCCGAACAAGAATATGAGTTTGCGCGCGCGTTTAAACAAAATCACGATAAATTTGCAGCCGAACAATTAATTTCATCACATCTTCGTCTTG
>WQVP01000086.1 GCA_009785765.1 Alphaproteobacteria bacterium
ATCTTTAACGCTGGCCAGGCGGGACGCCGGATTGCCATACAACGGATCGCACAAAACTGGAAACCCATGCGCTGATAAATGCACACGAATTTGATGGGTTCGGCCGGTATGTAAAGTACACCGGATTTGCGAAATATTAAACCTTGGAAATACGTTCATAACATGTACTTCGGTATGGGCTGGTTTGCCACCATTTTTTTGCATCGTCATTTTTTGCCGGTTGCGGGTGCTGCGCCCGATATTACCAGTTATATCCGCATCTACCCAATTTGGAATACCCCAAGTAAAGGCAACATATTTGCGCACAATTTTGTGTGCGGCGAACACATCAAAAAGCACACGATGCGCCGCATCAGTTTTTGCAAAAACAACCACTCCGGATGTATCTTTGTCTAATCTGTGGACGACGCCCGGCCTCATCCCTGTTATGCCGACACTTGATAAATTTGTGTGCGCCAAAACGGCCTGGACCAATGTTCCGGTATCACGGCCGGCGCCCGGGTACATAGCAATTCCACGTGGCTTGTTTATAACGATTATATCAGAGTCTTCATACAAAATATCCAATGGCATTTTGTCGTTTTTCGTTATTCGTAATCCGTTATCCGTATTTTGTTGCTCTGGGATTTCAACTGTATATTCTGTACCGACCTTTACCCGGTCGCTGCGCCGCACCAGCGCACCATCCCGATAAGTTTTAAATTTCGCAATCTGCGAACGTGAATAATCCGGCAGTCTTTCGGACACGACTATGTCTACTCGCTTTCCGGCATCAGCTTCTTCTGTTATAAAAATAAATTTTTCCACGCTCATTAACGAAAATCGCCCCAATCTCCAACCCGTTCACATTCACGCAAATCAATACGAAGCTGTCGTCCGTTTGCATCAACCGGACAAACTTTTAATCCTGTTGTTCGCCCTTGGGACGCATCACGGCGAATTTCACGATATGCGAATTTCATTTCGCTTGGCGCATAAAGACAAACAATTCGCATGCGTGCATTTGTTGCGTTTTCAATTGCAAAAGTTTGCGACGGACTTATCCAAACTCTTGATGAATCGCTTTGTCCGAAACACGGAAATCCGTCCAAGAAATAAAGCTCTGTTCCGACGTTTGATACACTTCTGTCCCGTCCAAATTCCACACGAAATTCCGACATGCGAAGACCTGTGATGGCCTCCCAGTCTGCGGACGTAGAGAATATCGCAAGGGCATGCGCCGAAGGCGCAAATAAGAGAAAAAGTGAATAAGTGAAAAAGTGAATAAGTGGCTTCACTTTAATATTTTTAATAAAATTGTTTCTTAATCTTAACATTTTTTCCTCACTTTTTCACTTATTCACTTTTTCTCTTACCTTATAAATTCCACAACCATTCGTGCCGTACCCTCTGGCACACTTTGTATATTAAAACGAAATGCAATTGTCTCGTCTATATATATCAATGGTGCGGGCGGCATAAATCTGTTTTGTCCAACGTCTGTGCCAGATGCATCAATTTTACGAACCACCATTTCTGGGATTCCGTGAATATGGCCAGAGCGGTTATTTATGTTTCCGCTTACCGTCCATCTCCCGCCGGCCTCGGTCGCTGTTATATTATCAATTACCAAAGTGTCAGCTGGCGCTGCGTGCGGCAAATATTTAATTGCAATAACAAACACAAACACCAGTGCCGCAAGCATCATTATACCAGCACTCAACCAAAGCAGTATATCACGCTCTTTCTTTTTCTTTGCAATAAATACGTGTCCGCACACAGCGCATGATACCGGCCGACCGGCGGCCAAAGGCGCTGCATATTCAACATGACAAAATGGACAAGATATTTTCATAGTAATCAGTAATCAGTAACCAGTGACCAGTATAAACCACAAAATTAATAAATCAAGCGAACAACTTGACTGATTACTGGTTACTGATTACTGGTTACTGATTCATGCTTTGCACGCACCCGTCTTTCAATTTCACGAAGCGCCCTTTCAAAGTCTGCGACTGTTGCATTTGCGTTATTGGCGGGCGCCGTCATCTGTCTTGCAGAATCAGTATCACGTGCATTTTGCGCCACCGCCGCCCGCATCATCAGCGATAAATCCGGAATCCGGATGTCTTGCATGCGTGCATTGCCCGTGGCTGTATCCCAAAAATATGCCGGGTTTGATGTATCCGTTATTGTACCCCGAACAACAAGTCTTGGCGAGACAGAGCCGCCGAACCCAACCGATATTCTGTTGGCATTTATGCGGCCGTGCGTCATGTCCAACATGCGGCCGATTGTTATAATTGTTGGTATGTCTTCGCTCCAAGGAACGCTGAAACCAGATATATTAAGATCGCCCACCCAAAGACCAGAGGTGTTGACAGAGTTAAATCTTGACGTACCCGATATTGTCATAAGCCTTGCCTCTATGCCACGGGATTCAGATGTCAAAGGCCCCATAACCGACATATCGCCTGTGATATTTATATTCCCGTCCAGCGTAATACGTGCATCAAATGTTGTGCGAGAAACCTCTATACTTTGTGAATGAATTGTCTCCATAAACTTTGCGGATTCAGAAACTATGTTTCGTATATTATTTATATTATGGCCGCCCATAAAAAGATTGCTTCGCATTGCGGCGTCGTATATGCCATCGGACGCAATCCTTCGCAAGAAATCACGACCTGAAACTATTGTACCGGTTAAATCAACCAAAGAATTTTCACGAAATGTTGCCGCCCAAATATGACGTGGCGCCCCCCAAGTTCCAAATGCACCAATTGTATCACGGCCGTCTGCGAATCCGATTGTGCCGCCTGCGGTCATTGCGATTTCTCTTGTCCGCATAGGTGTGGCGCCCGGCACATCAACAACTATGATTCCTTGTAATACGCTTTGCCCCGCACGGTCAGCTGCCTTTACAATACGTAATTGATATTGGTCTGGATGGTGTACACGAGACAGGTCAAGACCATAGTCCAAAAGCTC
>WQVP01000087.1 GCA_009785765.1 Alphaproteobacteria bacterium
GTTTGGAATAATCGTCAGAAATATAGAGGCGGATATTATAAAAACACGTGTGTCGTCTCACGTGTTTCGTATCTCGTGTCGCTTCCACATATTGGAAAAATTACGGCACAACATCTTGCCCGCAACTTAGGGTGCGATATAGTTAAATATGATATATGGATTCAAAGGCTGGCGGTCGTATGGTCTGGCAAAGACATGGCCGGCAAAATCAATAATCAAAAATTGCATCCAGATATAAAATCTGTGTGTGATGAAATGTTTGATTATCTGGTTCTGGAAACCGGATTGCCCCGTGGATATATTGACGTTGTACTGTGGAAAGCATGTCAGGTTGGATTAATTCCCCTCCATGGGAGGGGTGCCGAGAGAAACGAGGCAGGGAGGGTTATAAAACCACAAAACCCTCCCCGTCGCCCGAGGGGCGCCACCCCTCCGAAGGAGGGGAATTTATGAACGTAAAAATTGAAGAATCTTGGAAAAATGTTTTGCATGCGGAATTTGAAAAACCGTACTTTAAATCGTTAACAGATTTTGTTCGTGCGGAATATTTATCTGGCAAAGAGATATATCCAGCTCCTGCAAATATTTTTAATGCGTTTCGCCTGTGCCCCTTTGATTCTGTGTGTGTGGTGATAATCGGCCAAGACCCATATCATAATCCAGGACAGGCACACGGCCTGTCGTTCAGTGTTCCAAACGGAGTGCCTGCGCCGCCAAGTTTGAAAAATATATTTAAAGAAATAGGGCGCACCGAAGACACAGATTTATCCCGTTGGGCAGAGCAGGGTGTGTTATTGCTGAACAGTGTTTTAACCGTGCCGGAAAATATACCGGGCGGTCATGCAGGCAAAGGATGGGAAGAGTTTACAGACAGCGTGATTGAAAAATTGGCGGAACAAAAAGACGGAATTGTTTATATACTCTGGGGCAATTATGCGATTAAAAAGGCGGCAAAAATTTGCCCTGAAAAGAATTTGATTTTAACATCGGTACATCCGTCCCCGCTGTCCGCCCATCGTGGTTTTTTCGGATGTGGGCATTTTGATAAAACAAACCAATACCTTTTATCCAAAGGAACAGAGCCAATTAAATGGTGAAAAATATGCAAAAAATTATAGATAAATACATAAAACCAAATATGGATTTTGTCGGGATTGGCGGTCTTTTCATAGGTCTTGCGACCATGCTTGAATTGATGGGCGTGCACACTTCGTGGATAGTTATCTTGGCGTGTTTATGTGCCGGAGCTGGCGCTCTGTTATCAAAGCGTCAAAAATGGTATGGACAATTATTTTTTATCACAGGAAACATTTTATTTATGACGCATTTTATAAACATTGGTTTTTACGGCAATGTTGCGATGTTTATGTTTTTTAATATTATGTGTCTGTGGACTATATATGAATGGAGGCGAAAAGATAAAAAAGGAAAAACGGTTTTGCGTCCATCGCAACTTGGCCGGCGTGGATTAATCTGTCTTGGTCTTGGCCTTTTGGTGGTTTTAATAATCGCATCGTTTGGCGGAATTGTCCAAATGCTGGACTTTGGAATGCTGTACCTTGGCATAGTTGGAAAGATTTTATTGGTGTATAAAAAAATAGACGGGTGGAAGTCCCTTATAACGTGCGACGCATTTGCTTTGGTTTTGTTTGCCATAACAGGTCAATGGTTTTTGCTTGTGCGGCACGGGCTTGCAGTAATAATTAATGGTGGTGCACTTCGTCTTTGGGCAACGGAATTAAAAAATAATAAACCCCTTTATAATAAAGGGGTTGATAGTTATTCATGACAACGTGCGGCGCAACGAAGAACAAGATTTTCTTTGTTTTCGGAAAGCTGTTTTGTATACGCCAAAAGACGATTACCACAACCTTTTTTAAATTCGCATGGATTTATTTTTGTAAAACTCATAACTTTTGGAAGTCTATTAAAATCATCACAAAGGGTGTTCGTGCTTATCTGGTTAAGATTTTTGCCATGATTTAAAACAGCCCGAGTTTTGGCCTTGCACAATACATAGCTGTCTGTATGAAATCCGGAAAGATTTGCAATCATTTTGTTAATAGATGACTCTATTTTGGATAATTCTTTTTTGTAATATGGTGCCTCTGTTCTTTCAGCGTCCCACCAAAGTTTGGACAAAAGTTTAAATTTTCGGCGAACACGACGTGCCAATTTTTTATGTCCAGATTTCGGGACCAGCATTTGCGCCGGACATTTTACACCGCCCATTGCAAGAGATTCCAGTTCTGTGCCATAGTCGCATACATCACCGACTCCGCCTTGCTCTTCTATATAAGCTTTGGCATGAAAATCACAAGAAAGAAAAAGATGGTATGGTGATTTGGTCAGCGTGCCTGGATGACTGTCGCCAGCAACCTTGTGCATGCATATAACACTGTGTGGTTCGTTTTGTCTCATATGTTTTTTCTTTTTGGCAGTCTCTCTTACAAACCCTCCAAAAATTTTTGGCATAGTCCCACTTCGTTAAAACTTCGTGGGACACTACTTCGCATTAAACTGCTCCGCTATTCGTGCGGCGCAGCCACACGAAGCATCGCAGATGCGAAGTGTGGTGCCCCCAGCGAGAATCGAACTTGCGACTCGTCCTTACCAAGGACGTGTTTTACCACTATACTATGAGGGCACAAAATGCATATCTGCTTGCGACTTTATCGCTCATGTATTTTTATACACTTCGCTCCAAAATCGTAGCGCATCTATGACATTTGCCAAAGAATTATAACAAGACTTTTTAAAAAATCAATACTTGATTTTACAAAAAGCAAATGTATAATATAGGGGTTCGTAATGATGTGATTAACGACCACGGAGCGGGCAAAAAAACAAAGAGCACAAAGCAAGGTGGCACCGAGTTTGAAAAGACTCCCTTGCACTTTTGAAAGAAACGGGTGCTATTTTTTATGTCAA
>WQVP01000088.1 GCA_009785765.1 Alphaproteobacteria bacterium
GCTCTTGTTACCAAAGATAAAAAAGAAGAAAAATCTATGAAGATAAAGGGACGTGATTTATTATCCGGCGTTCCACGTGAAGCGGTTATAACCGAAAGCCAGGTTGCAACAGCATTATCACAAACAGTTAATAAAATCATAGACGCTGTGCGGCATGCGCTTGAATCCACACCACCAGAATTGGCGGCGGATATTGTGGATTACGGAATTGCTATGGCTGGCGGCGGCGCATTATTGCGTGATTTGGATGTCGCAATTCGTCAAGCAACCGGATTGCCAGCATTCCTGGCTGACGAGCCGCTTGGGTGCGTTGCCCGAGGTTCTGGTATGATGTTGCATGATATTGATAAGGCAAAGCATATACTTACGACTATGTATTAAAAAATGCGCCTTTGGCGCATTTTTTCGTTACCCGTTACTCGTTACCCGTTATCCGTAAATTTGCTTTGATTTTTGTATAAATATGTTTTATCTTTTATTAAAACAAAGGAATAAAAATGGAAAATGAAAATACGAACCCTGAATCCCGCCTATCCACCGAAGCCTTGGCGAAGGTGGAAACCCCGAGCCCCGAATTATCATTTGAAACCGCACTGGCGCAATTGACCGAGCTTGTCAAAAAAATGGAGTCGGGCACTATGCCTTTGGACGATTCCGTCAAAGCGCACGAGATGGGTATGAAATTAAAAGCATATCTTGAACAGGTTCTTAAAGAGGCCGAGTTAAAGATTGAACAGTTGAAACCAGGGATTAGTGGTTAATGATTAGGGATTAGTTAATATGAGTGTGTTGGAATTATATCAACACAAGTCAGAATCCCTAATCCCTAATCCTTAATCACTAATCATTATGAGCAAAGCGAATGAAAAAACTTACCCCTATGATGCAGCAATATCTGGAATTTAAAAAAGAAGTTCCAGATGCAGTACTTTTTTTTCGTCTTGGAGATTTTTACGAAATCTTTTTTGAAGACGCACGCATTGCGGCACGCGCATTGGATATAGTTTTAACAAAACGTGGCACAGACATGGACGGGAATGAAATCCCTATGTGCGGCGTTCCGCATCATGCATCGGACAGCTATATACAAAAGTTAGTACGTGCGGGACACAGTGTTGCAATTGTTGAGCAACTTGAAACACCAGAACAAGCCAAAGCTCGTGGCGCAAAAAGTCTTGCCCGTGGCATAGTGCGTATTATAACCGCCGGTACTTTGACCGACGATGCATTGCTTGCCCCGAAAAAAAGTAATTTTTTAATATCTGTATTTCCAAGTTCGGATAATTTTGATATCGCAGGTTGCGACATAAGTACCGGTGAATTTTTTATCGGAACCATAGGCGAAAATTTAATAGATGAATTAGTGCGCCTGTCTCCGTCGGAAATTATTTATCCAGAAAGCTCTGCGGAATTGCCAACAATAAAAATAATGAGGGGGATATTTCGCACAACGCCCGTATATGACAGAATCTTTGCACGTGAAAATATAAATGAAACATGTCGTACAATTTTTGGAATAAACGATGTAATAATAAATCCATCCATTCACTTGCTTGCCGGGTATCTTGAACAAACACAAAGGGGCGCAAAATTATCATTCCGTGCGCCTTATAGATTGGGCGATGGCGAACGGCTTTTGATTGATTCTGCGTCTTGGCGTTCCTTGGAAATAGACGAGGCGTTGCAACCAGGTGGCGCAACATTATTGGATGTTTTGGATAAAACAAAAACGGCGGCGGGCGGCCGGAAATTACGACAATATTTACGTGAATTATCGGCAGAGATTGATATACTTTGCACACGTCAAGAGCATATCGGACACCTTGTGCTTAACAAATCTGTGGGCTTGGAAATGGGCGCACTTTTGGGGCGTACATTGGACGTTGGGCGATGTTTTGCACGACTTTTTTCTGGTCGTGGTTCGCCTCGTGATTTACAAGCGACCGCTGAATTTATCGCAAGACTTTCGGAATATAAAATAGTCGGCCGAAAAATGGATCCGAAATTGGCGGCATTGTTTGATGCAATAAACACTCATGACGGGTTAAAGGCGGAATTAAATTTCGCATTATCTGATGATATGCCCGGAAACTTCCGTGATGGCGGTGTTATTAAAAAAGGTTATGACCAATCGCTTGATAATATGAATTCATTGGCATCTGGTGCACGGGACATAGTTGCGGGACTTCAAAACGAATACGCAAATGCAACAAATATCACAACGCTTAAAATAAAATATAATGGAATTATCGGCTATCACATAGAGGTGCCGTCCGCCAAAGCCGATATTTTATTGGCTCGTCCGGACGAATTTATACACAGACAAACAATGGCCGGCAATATGCGTTTTACAACCGCAAGACTTATAGAATTGGACAATGATATAAGGTCGGCAAGTGATAAAGCATACGCCATAGAAAAAGAAATCGTGGATAAATTAATTTCTTTTGTATCAGACGCATCCGAAGACTTAATTGCAACGGCGGATTTAATTGCTGATACAGATGTATGGTGCGCTTTGGCTGAATGTGTTTCGGAATATAACTGGGTGCGTCCAAAAATAACAGAGGCAAATGAATTTGAAATTACCGGCGGGCGTCATCCGGTTGTTGAATATATATTAAAGAAAAACGCCGGACAATTTGTAAAGAATGATTGTATGCTTACGAGCACGAACACGAACCACGAACACGGCAAAGCGATAGCTTTGCTGACAGGGCCTAATATGGCGGGTAAATCCACGTATCTTCGTCAAAATTCTTTGATTGTAGTTCTCTCGCATCTTGGGTCTTTTGTGCCGGCCGACCGTGCCGTCGTCGGATTATGCGATCAATTATTTTCACGTGTTGGGGCGTCCGATAATTTGGCCGCAGGCCAATCTACGTTTATGGTTGAAATGACA
>WQVP01000089.1 GCA_009785765.1 Alphaproteobacteria bacterium
ATATATATGGCCAAGAATTGCGACTGCACCCATTATTGCGCCGAAACTCATTCCAAAAAACATAAATCCAATCCAAACCGCAGTCATTGCTTTGGCTGCGTCAAGTATTATTGTTAAAAGTGCCAACTTTATACCGGCTGTGCGTGCAACATTTGTTGCACCTGTTGCACCAGAGCCAACTTTTCGCACGTCGCCCTTGCCTGCCATTTTTGTTAATATATATCCAAATGGGATAGATCCCAAAAGATATGCTGTTATTATAAGTATGATATATAACATAGTTATTCCTTTTTTTTAGTGTCAGTGTCAGTGGCGGTGACGGTTGTTTTTATACTGACACTGACACTGACACTGACACTAATTATTTGACTTTATCCTAAACGAAGTATAGAATAACGCAAAACCCGACAAAAAACAAGTGCCTAGTGCCCTGTGCCTAGTGCCTATAAAAAGGATAAAAAGTGGCAAATCATAAATCTGCAAAAAAACGCATTCGTGTAACAGAAAAGAAAAACAGAGTTAACACAGCCCGCAAATCGGCTATTAAAACATTTATTAAAAAGGCCCTTAACGCTATTACTGGTGGCGATAAAGAAAAAGCGACGACTGAAATGCGCAACGCTGAATCACGCATCATGAAAGGCGCAGGCAAAGTAATGCCAAAAAAACGCGCAAGCCGCAAAGTTTCCAGAATGACGAAAAAATTGAATAAAATGGAATCTAGATAAAAATCGCCCGACGGGCGATTTTTTAATAAATAATTAAAAATTAAGAATTAATGTGTTCGCTTCGCTCACGGCCTGTTGTTGCCCCACTCCGGCCTTCGCCGGAGTGACAGTGCCTGGGAAGAGTGTTCCACAATCTGTCTCTCCGGCGAAGGCCGGAGCGGGTCTATAAAAAAGGTGTCGCCAAAGGCGACACCACAATTCCTAATTCTTAATTTTTAATTAAAAAACCGGCTATGCCGGTTTTTTTAGTGTAATGGTGCGCCCCAGTTTTGCTGTATACCCCGCTCTGCATCCATCGGGCTTACCAATATTTGCGGTGTTAATATTACAACCAATACGTCGCGTGCGGCCTGGGTGTCACGAAGTCCGCCAAGCGCTATGAAGTCTGGATTTCCGATACCTTGTCTTGTATCACGGTTTTCTTGTCTTTCAAATCCGGAAAGCACCAACATTTGACCCGATTCCATAATAACTTCTTGCATGAATGAACGCTCTTCAACAACTGGCATTTGGATAACCATTGGTATGCTTCCCTCGGCGGTGGATCCAAATGAACGTGTATCCATATCAATCAATTCACGAATAGACATACGGAACATCATCAATATACGGCGATTTTCCAATACGTTTGGCAATATCTGCATGCTGAAACCTGTTTCAATTTCAGACTGTTCAACAGATGTTGATTCAATCGTTGTAAAGTTGCGTGATTCAATTCTGCGGATATATCCGGTTGAACGCATATTTGTTATTGGCGCAACACGATTATTACGTGTGGTAACACCAACGTTTGTTACCAATGAAATCTGACCCTGTGATGCCAATGCTTGAATAAGAGCCTGTGATCCCGCAAAGTTGCCGGTTGTGCCGGTTGCGCCTTGGGATACAACCGCAACACCAAGATTCGCAGCACCCGTCGCAATTCCGCCCGGATTATTTCCACCAACCAATTGAAGTCCGGCCGCATTTTGTATCGCAGCGGTAAGGTTTATACCCATTTGATTTTGGTTCGTGATGGAGACCTGTAAAACTTTTACGTCAATTGCAACCAATTGTGAAAGACGGCGGTTTTGACGATTGATATAATCCGCAACACGCACATGCACAGATGGCGGCGCCGTTACAGTTATTGTTCCAAATGAACGAGAGACCGTAAATCTTGCAGCATCAGAGCCCGCAATTATGCTTTGGATTGAACGCTCTATTTCTTGCCATTCATGCAGATTGGATTCCATAGACACAACATTGCCATCATCCGTTGCCATTCTTGATTGGAATGATATGTCGGTGCCAAGTGCAAATAATGTATATGTGCGTGTTTCTGTTTCGTAAAATACAATTGCATTACGGTCAAAGTACCATAATAAATCAAGGTCGGTTGCAACCTGTGATAACAAGCCAGAAAGAGATCCTGTATACGCAATATTCATATGGCGACGCAATCTTTCAGAGTTAATTTGATTATCTATGCGAACAGGTATTCCGGTCATGGAAAATATATTATTGGCAAGCACTTGAAGAGATACAGGCTCTGCAAGGACAATTGTAATACCTGTGTCGGTTTCAAATTCCGCCGGCAAGCGATTACGATGTTCAAGCACTGTGGACGTATCGCCCAGCCACACAGAACCAGACACAGCAACCGTGTCATGCGTGGTACGCATTGTCGGCTGACGTGCCATTTGGACCGCTTCAAATGCATTTATAAAATCATGATCCACTGTGGCTGCGACCATGTCGGCTTCACGTGTGGAACACCCCATAACAAAGAGCAAAGAACAAAGAGCAAAGAGCAAAGATGTCTTTGTACCTGTTAAAACTTTTTCAAACAATTTCATAATTTCATCCTCTAATAATTTGCTCATTACGCACTATGCGCGTATTATTCCCCGCTTGCCGTGCTTATGACAAGCACACGATTTCCTGTGTAAAATTTTGCATACGGCACAGGTGTCGCACGACTGAAATTCCGAACCAGCGCAGACGCCACATCCATAAATCTTCCTTTGAATACAGCGGACGCTTGGATTGGATATTCACGAGATGTGGCCCACACCAAATCCCAACCCTCTCTATCTGACCATTCTTGTAATACTTCACGCAAAGTTTGACCGCGCGCAACAACCCATGACATAACTTCGTCCGGCATCTCTG
>WQVP01000090.1 GCA_009785765.1 Alphaproteobacteria bacterium
ATATTTTCACCACACGCCAAATTCATACGATTAACGTATCCGGCCAATACCCCGTCTACGGCCGTTTGCCAGTCATCGCCACGACGTGATGCATTAAGGTTTACAAGGTTTTCCGCCCATCCCCAAATATTTGCACCAATATTGCCTGCGTTTGCGAATCTCATAACCATTTCGGACGAACCGCCCGGAACACCATCACCACAAAAATCAGTTAACATAGCAATAACACGGTTGTGCGTTTCATTGCCCGACGCCATTGCAACGCTGTGGCATGAAAATGCGGCTTCTAATTCACGGCGACGTTGATGGCATTCATCGCTGCGCTGTCTGGTTAATTGTTCCGCCATGTTCGCCATTGAAAGGTATGCCATTAATTCTTGTTGTACAAACGCAGGACACAAACGTGCCGCAGTATGCATGCCCGCACCATGTTGAGTTACCCCAACTTGGAAATTTGGTAATAAAGGCTGTGTATTTCGTGCAAGACAAAGCATAACCCAGTTATAAAGCTCGCCTTCGCTGGCGGCTGTACAGCGGCCTTGGTTGCGTTGTCCCGGGACAAGTGCCACATCGCCGCAATATTCAACCAAGCATTCCATAATTATACGACGGCAAGCAGAGTCCACATCCGGAGTATTTACAATAAAATGAGTATTACGATTGTGTTGACGCCATTGTTGCGCACTTTGCGCATGACCACGGCTTCCAGTCGTCGCAGCACGTGCAACATCTGGCGCAGTTGCCGCAGGCATACCGCCCGCCGGCGCAAACGTATTTGCATACACACCAGAAAACATCATAAATGCCAATGCGATAATTAAATATCTTTTCATGAAAATATCCTCTCTTATTTCATATTTTATCATAAATCGCACCCGCCCGCAAATCATTATTTATATATCCTCTCCCCTTGCGGGTGAGGAAAGAATTCGTTAATGGCAAAATTCTTGGTGAGAGGTATCACAGGGGCACATTCTTGGACCCATATTATTTTAATTTTTGACTTACTTTTTTACGAGTTGACAAGACACAAAAAAGTGCTATCTTGCAAAGAACACATTAATAGAGAATTAAATGCAATCTATGACTAGAAAAAAAATTGCGATGACGGCAAACCAGATACTGCCACAAGATTCACTTGTATATAAATATTTGATGTTGTGTTTTCTATATGTCACATACCAGTTTCGTATGCGTAAACAAAAATCTATAATTATTGAACTTCCAATTAATGGACAATGCAACTTAAATTGCAAAGGCTGTTTATCTTTTGCTCCTCTTGCAAAAAGTCATCATAAATATGACCTGGAAGTGTTTAAGCACGACATTCTTCGCCTTGCAAAGATTAACAAAGGACAAGGCAAAATTAAATTCCTTGCCTTATCTGGTGGCGAACCATTATTAAACCCCGAGATTAATGAATACATAAAGTTTGCAAGGCAAAGCTTTCCCGACATTAAGTTAAAAATTCGCACTAATGGGCTTCTTGTGCCACAAATGCCTGATGAATTTTGGGACACATGTAAAGAACATAACATAGAATTTATGTTACCGCATTACTCTGCTGTGGACATTAAACTATCAAAAAATATAATTCGTAATCATGGACTTAACATAGGCGTTCCAATAACTGGCAATACCCGAAAGCAAATGTATTATTTCCCTTTAAGCGACAAAAAGTCAGATAAAAGTTATTATAAAATATGCCCACAAGTAAACAGTGGGCACGTCACAATACTCAACGGAAAGTCATATAATTGTATGCCTATTGCTTTTGTTGATATTTTAAACGAAAATTTTAATCTGAATTTTCAAACTACCGCACAAGACAGTATTGATATTCATAGCATTTCTGATATAAATAGCATTATAGATTTTGCAACAAAACCAACGCCGTTTTGTAAATATTGTGATTATAAAAATTCCAAATTTGGAGTAAGATGGGGATTATCAACACATCAAATATCTGAATGGGTGAGATAAAGATTTGACTTTCATTTATTCTTATTTATAATTTGGCACGTGCAAGACATAAAACAGATTTTATCAAAAATTTCAGACGACCTTTTGGCCGTCAGGGGGTTTATTTGACCCGGATAAATTAAACGCTGAACTGGCCGACATTACGGCCGAATCTCTTAATCCCGAACTTTGGAACAACCAAGATAACGCGCGTGCCGTGATGCAGAAAAAGGCCGCCTTGGAAAAAACGCTGAACGATTTTTCTGCACTGGAAATTGAATATGACAATCTTTTTGAACTTGCAACTATTGCACCGGATGATGACGAGGTTATTGCCGGTATACATGCGCTTGGCACAAAAGTGCACAAAGCAAAGTTCATAACTCTCTTTAATCAACCGGCCGATTCTGGCGGTGCATTTTTATTTATACAGGCCGGTGCCGGCGGGACCGAGGCCCAAGACTGGGCACAAATGTTATCACGCATGTATGCCCGCTGGGCGGAACGGCATGGCATGACTCTTGAAATCATAGATGAATCTTTTGGTGATACGGCCGGCATAAAAAATATTACATACCGGATTACGGGCGATCGTGCATACGGATGGCTGCGTAATGAAATCGGCATTCATCGCTTGGTTCGTATATCGCCATTTAATGCACAGGGCAAGCGTCAGACTTCGTTCGCATCCGTTGATGTTTGGCCGGATATTGATGATAATATTGAAATTGAAATCTTGGACAAAGATTTACGCATTGATACTTATCGTGCATCGGGCGCCGGCGGCCAACACGTTCAAAAAACAGACAGTGCGGTTCGCATTACGCATATTCCAACCGGCGTTGTTTCTACGTGTCAGAACGAGCGTTCACA
>WQVP01000091.1 GCA_009785765.1 Alphaproteobacteria bacterium
AGATTTATTATTTTGGATTTGTGATTTTATTTGTTCTGTGTCCATTATACACAAAACCTGTACATCTTTCTTTTCAAGCCAAGTCCACGCCATATTCACAGCCGACGGCATAACAGCTATGTATTTTGAATTTGCACGCACGGCAATATCGCACCAAGAGGCAATGCTTTGGCCATCATCAGACTGTGCGCACCAGATGTCCGCCAAGGCTGCAATATCGTTTAAAGATTTTGTATAGTTTATTTTCAAATACAAGTGATTAGTGTTAGTGATTAGTGATTAGTATGATATTACTATTTATGATATAATTATGCAAGAGTCCTCATACTAACCACTAACACTAATCACTATATATGAAATTTGATAAATTCTTACTTTCAACACTTTGGATAACCGCATTGGTTTTGGCGGCGGACTTTTGGTTTGATATTCGCTTTGGGTTTAATGTATTTCTTCGTGAGCACTGGGTATTTCTTGCCGACATACAAACAGGCACTGAATCTGTAAATATTTGGTTTTATGTATCTTTGTTGTTTTTTGCCATTGCCGCACCAATCGGGCTTTATTATATATCAAAGCCGCACCGCCGAATACAATTACAAGAGCCAGATAAAAAAACCACAGAATCTGTTATTAATATAATAGAGCACGATAAAAAAATAGAGGCAACCAAAGAAAAAACAGAGGTTATAACAACCGTGTCACCATCGCCGATGCGGCCGCCTTCACTTGTTGTGCCAAGCCACTTAAAACCAATCACAAATCCGGCCGAACATATATCTGTGCCTGTGCACGAACCTGTGCCAATAACAACACCAAAGCCACCACAGCCTGTTATTGAAATGGATTTAACAGAGATAAATAGTGTGCTGTCCGCCGCCGGCTATACAATTAAAACCCCTCCACGAATTGATGGAAATCAGATGGATATTTGGGCGACTGGCACCGATGAATTTTTACTTGTTGGAAAAATGGGACTTGATACAGAGACAATGGAATCATGCAAATATAAAATTGAAAAACTTATATCCGAAACGCTTGACGATTCTATTGATATAAAGATTTATACGTTTACCGATATTGAATCTTTGCGCACATGGGTTGCCTCTTATCCCGCACGCCCAACAAGAAGCGACGAGGTTGAAGACTTTGACGCATACAACGAATATATTGAAACAGTTGGAAATTATTTTAATAAAAAATCATAAATACTATGACCAAAATTGATGCCGAACGCCGGCTTGCCACTTTGTTGATTGATGATTTGTCGCTTACGGAAGTGGCGGCGATTCCGTCAAACGTTCCCGCAGATTGGTTTATAAGACTTCGTAAATTACGACGTGAATTTATGCAGTCTTTGGATGACTCTATTCAAGAATTATCATTTTTGGATTTATCAAAAGATGACTTTATGGATTTATTGCGAGGTAAAAGATTGCCGGAAAATCTTTCTATAAAATTCCGCATCCCTCTTGAATTTGGCGGCGAATTAACCATGGACAATCTTTTTATGTGCCCAACTTTTTTCGCAGGACTTAACATAGACAGGTTTATACTTGAACAAAATGGCAAACAAAATATATGGCTGCCGGCCCCTGCAAAAAAAGTATATGTTCCGGTGCATTTAATTTCCGGCGGCGAAGGCGGAAACGCATCATCTGACCGCATGACACAGTCCACCATCCAAGCAGCAATGGGGGGCAGAGAATGACCAGAGAAGAATTCTTTGCCGAATTAAAAAAGCGCGAAGCAACTTTGTTGCCACCGGCATCTGACCGTGCCATAGAACTTGCCAAAAATGCCTTGCAAAATATGCGATGTGCAAATATACCACCTGTGATGTCTGATATTTATAAAAATATGTCGGGCGGAATTATATCAGGCGATTCGCATATTTTTCCCATAGAAGAAATAGATCGCATATCAAGAAAATATAAAATCCCATCAATCGTACAGGTTAACCGTGATTTGTCTGTGATGCCTGGAATGATGGGGCGAACCATATTTGGGCGCAACTGTATGTTCTTGTTTGCATTTGATACATTTGGGAATTTTTATATGTTGAATATTTTAAATATGAATATTTTGCGTGAATATCATTTTGATGGATACCGTGCGATATTGGATTGTTTAGCGGTTGGAAAAATATAAATCATTTCTGATTTATGATTTAGGATTTCTGATTTATGAAAAAAATTTCAATAACTATTTCCGGACATCGTACAAGTATTTCTTTGGAAAAAGAATTTCACGAAGAACTTAAAAAAATTGCAAAGAACAAAAAGCTTTCAATATCCGAATTAATTAAACAAATTGACAACTCTAAACTCCAAACTCCAAACTCCACACTTTCATCCCAAATCCGCATATTTGTCCTTAGAAACAAACTATAAATCTGATATAATATATTAATAGAGAGATGAGAAAATTTATCGCATATTTATTAATATGGGCTGTTGTATTGCATCCAATATCGCATGCGTATGCAAACGTATCTGCAATTCAAAATCGTGCGGTGTCTGTGGCAGCAACCCCCATTCCGGCCCAGCACCAGGCATGCTTTGATATATATGCCGGATGCATGGATGAATTTTGTACGGGCAACAATGTAAACGCCGGACGTTGTCAGTGCAGTAATGATTTTGCAGCACATGATGCCAGCTGGCAAACACTTCAACAACGTGAACAAGAAATATTACGCCATACCGACCGTGCCATAGAACTTGCACAAATTGGAAATCGCATAGACATAGTACAACCGGCAACGCCACAAACCCAAGCCCAGGCCCAAAATCGTGCCAGAGAC
>WQVP01000092.1 GCA_009785765.1 Alphaproteobacteria bacterium
CTTCTTGGGCACGCATGTCGCCCGCCGCATCGTTTTCACGAAAATGTACCGGCCGGCCCATAACAACATTTTCAACATTTGCACCAGCGGCGGCATCAATCTTTTCTTTTAAATGTCGCACGAACGTTTCAATGATTTTATCAAATTTCAAAACGTCGCTTCCGACCTGTGTGCCAGATGATTTCATAAGCGGAGACCCAAGTATACGCTTTATGCTTCGCATAAAACGTCCACTGGTTTCATTTGCGGTATAATTATCAACCGCAGACCGGCCAAAATGAATAACACCATCGTTCATAAAATACATAGCGGTTGGGATTGTTATATTTTTATTTTCAAGCGGAACCAGCGTGGGATTGCCATTAATTGGAATCGCCGCACTTGAATTTGTCGTTCCAAAATCTATACCTGCGCTTAAATTTTTCACCTAGCTCTCCTTTGGGGCTCTCTGCCGGAAAGCACGGTATGCATTAATAATGTCGGGAAATAACGGCCTTCCGCCGTGTGTTAACTTTTCCATTATATTATGTATTATGCAAAAAGTCAAATTTAATGGCCATACGCAAGTGAAGAAAATCCTTGTGTTTTGTGAAAATGTCTTTAAAGTGAACGTATGATTGACAAACCTGTTGTCTTCGGCAAGATTAAAATTGCTGCAAGGAATGCAGTTTGTTATTACCTCTCTGCTTTTATGATAATTCAACCGGTCTTGGCCACCGGAGTTGTTATTGATGGCAACAGCGGAAGCACCCACATTTGTCCGCACAGCGGAAACATCCCGATTTTAAACATAAATGCGCCAACACGTGGCGGTGTTTCTCATAATAGATTCACAGAGTTTAATGTTGACGAAAATGGCCTTATTATAAATAATTCAAATTTCAGAAATTATAATCCGCATGCACGTTCGGTCTTAACGGGCGAACATATTGAGTTTAATCGGAATTTTGGTACAGGCGATGCGGCGCGCGTGATACTTAACGAAGTTGTGTCTAATTCTGTGTCAATGCTGGCCGGGCAGACAGAAATCTTTGGGCAACAGGCCGACTTAATCATCGCAAACCCAAATGGAATAACATGCGTCGGATGCGGATTTATAAACACAGGTCGTCTGTCTTTGATAACGGGCACGCCAACTATGACCGATGACGGGCGCATTCAAAACTTTGACATTTCTGGAACCGGGATGCTTCATATCAAAGGGGTCGGCACAACACACTTTGGAATGTTTGCGCCAAGTCATGCCGACCTGGTATCCAGTATGGTTAAAATCGCCGGCCAAATTCATGCAAATGGCGACGTCACAATTTTAACTGGCAACGATGTATTTGATTATGAAAACAGAATTGTAACGTCAAACGCCACACACAGCATAGAGGTCGCCATAGACAGTACCGCAGTCGGCGGAATATTCGCAAACAATATTCGCATTCACGCAACCCAAGAAGGCTTTGGAATTCGTACAAACGGCAACTTGGTTGCGGACATGGGAAATGTTAAAATAACCGCCGATGGCGACATAGTTATGCGCAATGCCGCCGCAAGCGAAGATATTATTATCCGGTCAGAATCCGCCAACGTAATCGCACGTGATGGGTATATGTACGCCCGAAATATAAATATATATGCGGGAAATGATTTTCGTAATGAAACAATAATCCGTGATACGCATGCCGAAAATATTGTTAACTATCTTATTGCGCATGACAATATAAACATAACCACAGGCCGTGATATATATAACGCCGGACGAATACAAACAGGTGGTAATTTTAATGCAACAACCGGCAGGGATTTTCACAACTTTGGTCGTGTTTTGGGCAATAATTTAACATTCACCGTACATCGTGATTTAATAAATTATAGAGAGGCCGCAATCCTGGCCGCAGGCGATATAAATTTTAACATCGGCCGTGATATGGTGAATTTCTTGGCGGAAATATTTGCTCTTGGCAATATAACATTCGCAGGGATTGAAGGCGCCTCTCATGACCCAAGCGGCATAGAAAATCAATCATATACAAGGTTTACAAATAATCCATATGCAACCGAATGGGTGCCGCCCGAATTACCGGAAATAGAATTTATACCTCTGCCCGAAGAATCGTACGAACCCACACCAATTTATTTCATCTTGGAAGATGGCACTGTAATAATTATCCCACCAAATACTTTTGATGAATATTCGCCACTTGGGAAATATGCAACATATGGCGATTACACAGTATTCGTCGGCCGAAAAATAATCACTATAACATACGAAGACGTCATAGACCATGTTTCTTGTGATGAATATGACGTATGTTCAAATGTATACAGGCGCGAATACACAACTCGCATATCTTTTACAGATGATGATTATTTCACGATTGTTGATACAGACAATAATTTTATTAATTTCTCTATAAGAAATCCAGAAGACAATTATGTGCCCGGACAAAACAATCCAGATGAATATGATTACACAACCGCATCAAGGCCCGGCGAAATTGAAAGACAAGAAGGCGACGGGGAATACCATAATGATGCACTGGATAACAACTGGGGGTTATTTGACGGCATAGACTTTAACAACGAATTTCTTGGCACTTTGTTAAACTGGGGCGGACGCATTGAATCCGGACAAAATATTGAAATCAATGCCGAAGAAGTGATTAATCGTGGCTTTTTGCTTGGCTATCTTTACATGGGGCTTCGTGGTCATCCGTCTTCATCAACTTTAAGTGGAACAAATACGAATGTCAGGACGTGGGTACGGGAAAATAATC
>WQVP01000093.1 GCA_009785765.1 Alphaproteobacteria bacterium
CAAACCAATGGGCAATAACCGCAGGTGCAGCATTCGCATCCGGTGCCGGTGATATGTTTGAATACGGTGATTTCAGGCTTGAAGAATTTTCCGTTAAATACGGTATCACAGACAGATTGTTTGTTTCGGTAAGCGTGGACGAACGTTCGCCATTCGGCATAGAAGGCCGTCATTCCAATTTGGAATTGGGCGTTAATTGGCAAGTATGGCGTCCAGCAAAATCTTTTGCTATGGATTTAATTGCAAAATACGGACCAACTTGGAATGTTTCAGAGACCACAGGTTTTAACAATGGTATGAATAATTTCCAACTGGGTACACGTCTTTATGGCGACGAAGGACGTTTCCAATGGGCATTAACCGGTATGGCGCAATTGGCGTTGGCAAATGAAAATGCTGAATTGATTGTTGGCAATGATTCCCGTATGTGGGGCGGATTGTTCAAAGCCGAAATGGAATTTGAATTCACAAACTGCACTGGCATTAAGTTGGAAGGTACATTTAACATGTACGGAATCGGCGCAGGTGGTTCACATCTTTATGAATCATCGGTATTGGTCGGACTTGTTCACAACGTAAAACCAAACTTTGCACTTATGCCGTTTGTTGCACGTGATATGACTTCACGTCACGGCGGCGACCTTGATAACCAAGCATGGAGATTTGGTGCACAGGTTGGGGTACAGTTTTAAAAAAACCGGCGAAAGCCGGTTTTTTAAATTAATAATTAATAATGAATAATTGTGGTCGTGCGCAATGCGCACACATTTATTATTAATTATTCATTATTAATTAAAAAATCGCCCCGTGTGGGACGTTGCGAAAGATTATACCAATCAAAAAACAGCCTGTCAATGTTATATTTTGTTATAAAAAATATGTAATAAATCCTTGATAGGAAACGATTCGTGGGCTATTATTCATAAGTCAAAACAAATTGGTTTTGGTAAATAAACATTAATAAGGAGAATAGCTTATGAAAAAAGTACTATTAACATCAGCGTTGGTAATGTCGGTTGTTGCATCTGCATCTGCAAATAGATTTGACGGCAATCCACTTTACCGTCCACTGGAAGGTCAATGGGTATCTGATACAACAATTATGACAAATACAGGAACAGAAGCATTCAAAGGATGGGGTGTTGGAACATCTTTGGAATATGGTATCACAGATCGTCTTTCTGTAACAGTTGCAACAGGCGCAGCCATGTTTGACATGTTTGATGAAACACACTGGGGCACATGGGGCGCAGGCCTTTCTTTCCGTGCATTGGATAACAACGGATTGCTTGGAGACGTTTACGGTGCAATCACACGTACAACAATGTCAGACTGGTGGCAATTTGATAACGGCGACTTGTACACATGGACAATCGGTACACGTATCGGCGGAGAAGTTGCACCTGGATTTACACTTGCCGGATTTGCAGAATACACATACATTGAAACAGATTTCCTTAGATGGGACAGAAGAGACAATGGTGTTGCAGGACTTGCACTTGGTGTTATGGGTCAATACTTGATTGATAACAACTGGAACGTCACAGGTCAGTTTGCCTATGTTCCATTTACAAGAGCATTTGGTTCAAATGACTTTTTTGACAGCAGAGCAATTGATATGACATTGGCTGTAAACTATAACTTTACAGATACAATGTTCACAGGATTGCAAGTTGGACGCACAATCATGCTTGATGACATGTTCACAGAAATGGACGAATGGACATTGGGCGCACGTTTTGGCGTACAGTTTTAACAAGCAAAGCGAAGTTAAAACCAAAAAACCGGCCAAGGCCGGTTTTTTGTTAGACGCGCACGCGTCGCGTCATCCCCGCGCCGACGGGGATCCATTGCTTTGTAATCAAAGGCAAATTATAAAAAAGAATTCCATTGTGGTCGGGCAGTGGATTCCCGCCTGCGCGGGAATGACGGATAGGTTGCGGGATTTTTTATTAGTGAATAATGAATAGTTAATAATTAATAATATTAGCCGCGCGACTATGTCGCGCGCATTAATTATTCATTATTCATTATTAATTATTCGTTTTTCAATAAAAAATCTTGACAATGTGCCCACTTGACCTTATACTATGCGGGCTTTTGGTGATAACGACCAAGGGCAACGAATCGCTTTTTAGCGCTGAAATTTCAACGGTTTATAATCCCCAGATATGATTGGAGGAAATAAACCGGCGCTTTTTTTGCATACAAAAAGCATAGTAAAAACAAAGAGATATTTAATGCCAACGGTAAATCAGCTTATCCGCAAACCACGCAAAAAAATTGCGAATCGGTCCAAGTCGCCGGATATGAAAATGAACCCGCAAAAACGCGGCGTTTGCACACGTGTTTATACGACTACTCCAAAAAAACCTAACTCGGCCCAACGTAAAGTTGCCCGTGTTAAATTGGCAAACGGTCGTGAAGTCACCGCATACATCCCAGGCGAAGGCCACAATTTACAAGAGCACTCGGTCGTTATGATCCGTGGTGGTCGTGTAAAGGACTTGCCGGGTGTAAAATACCACATCATTCGTGGTGTTTTGGACACCCAAGGTGTTAATGCAAGAAAACAAAGCCGTTCATTGTACGGCGCAAAGGCGAAAAAGGCCGCATAATTCGGGGATAGGAGATAGTGGCTGGGGGTTGTGTTTTAACCCCCAGCCCCCCTCCCCCCACCCCCCAAAAAAACAGGCGGCAAAACCGCTTTGGTAATCGC
>WQVP01000094.1 GCA_009785765.1 Alphaproteobacteria bacterium
ACAAATATCAATATCCAGAGACCTTGGGTTCATACCACAAGAAGAATCTATTGAAATTTTAAATACAATAGATAGAATAAAAATGATGATGAATGGACTATTAAAGAGTTTAAAATAATTAACCTGTCGCTTTGCGATTCACGCTTTACGACTCACGATTTACGAAGTGCAAAATGAAACTAAACTATAAATTCAAAGATAAAAAATTATTGGATTTGGCGCTGACACAATCTGGCGCAAATGCAGATAATAATAACGAGCGCTTGGAATTCCTGGGCGACCGTGTTTTAGGCCTGTCGGTTGCCGTGTTGCTTTATAATATGTTCCCATCAGAAACAGAGGGCGCATTGGCACAGCGGCATGCGGCATTGGTATCGTCAGACACTTTGGCCACAGTTGCAGGCGCACTTGAATTAAAGGTTCGCCACGGCCACATGACCGCAGGCCGCATGAAACATGTTATGGCGGACGCCATGGAGTCTGTGCTTGGCGCAATATATTTGGACGGCGGATTTGATGCGGCCGCGAAAGTTATCGCAGACATTTGGACACCGCTTGCCCGGCAAAATTTAACGCCTCCGAAAGACGCAAAGACATCGCTCCAAGAAATTGTGCAACAGGCGGACTCTGGCGCCCTGCCCGAATATGAATTTTTGGAAAGCACCGGCCCATCACACAGTCCGATATTTAACGTACGTGTTTCCGCAATGGGGCACAGCGCAACTGGCGCCGGGGCATCAAAAAAATCCGCTACCGCCGACGCCGCCACAAAATTGTTGGAAGAATTGAAATAAAAAAAAAATCGCCATTCGGCGATTTTTTATTTACCTGTTTTATTCAACGCATGCAAGTTTTTTGGGATGAATTTACCGTCTTTTCTTATCAATTTATTATCAAAATAAATTTCGCCGCCGCCATATTCTGGTGTTTGGATCTGCACTATGTCAAAATGAATTTGCGAGTTGTTTCCGTTCGGCGAATCTTTATAACATTTACCCAAAGCAATATGCAACGATCCATTTATCTTTTCATCAAACAATAAATCTTTAAGACAATTTGTAATCAAAGGATTGACGCCCAATGCAAATTCACCCGTATATCGTGCACCTTTATCAGAGTCCAGCAATTTTTGAAATTTATCATTATTCACCTCTGATGTGCCACGTACAACACGGCCATCTTTAAATTCCAGACGTATGTTTTTATACGGAATTCCGGCATATTCAATATCTGTATTAAATTGTATAAAGCCATTTACAGAATTTTTAATTGGCGCAATATAAACTTCGCCATCTGGAATATTACATTCGCCGGCGCATATAACAGCCTTTTGTTTTTTAATGCTGAACGATAAGTCAGTGGTTCCCGTCTGAACAATTCGTACGCTATCGGTTTTTTCCATAAGCTCTTTTAACGGCATCATAGATTTTTTCATTTTCATATAATCAAGACTTGATACTTGGCGCCAAAATTCTGTGTATTGTTTTAACGACATTTGTGCGTTGACAGCATTGCTTGTGGATGGGTAATACATAAACACCCAAGGCTTTGAATCAATAATAAGTTTGTCACGAACCGGCATGACCAAAGCTTTGTATTGTTTTAATTTTTCCGGATTTAAATCTTGGCCGGCGAATAAATCATTATCAGACCAGATGGTTATAAAACCATCAAACGCAGGTAAAGTTTTTTGCATGTGTTTTGCCGTCAATTCAAATTGTTGCGTGCAGGCATTATTTATAAAATACTCAGAGTCTTCGCCGGCAAGAGTCCAATTAACAATCCCAAATCCGCCCGCATCAGTGATTGCATTATTTAATTCACGTACCAATTCTTTGGCGTCAGTGCCCGCAGTAATTCGGAATGTTTTTCCTTTGATTTTACCATGCATAGAATTGTTTAAAATATTGTTAACGATTTCCTTGTACTTCATAATTTTCTCCTTGATGCACAGATGATATTATATAAAGCATAATAATCAATTAAAAAAAAATTGAAACTGTTAAGATAACCCACCAATGCTCAAAAAGCCAAAAGGTCGTCATTCCCGCGCAGGCGGGAATCCATTGCTTTGCAGCAAAGGAGCGCTATCCATAAGAATTCTATTGTGACCCGGCAGTGGATCCCCGCCTGCGCGGGGATGACAAAGGGCGGAATTATCCATCTTGGCAGATTATCTTACATAGTTCCCAAAAAATCCGGCGTCGCCGGATTTTTTTTATAAATCAACTGATTTATTCTATATGACAAAAGCCTTCGTTGGTATCACATTTATCCAACGTGCCTTCTGAAATAAAGTGCCCTTGTGGATGATGGCAAGCGCTGCATACAGTTGGTGCGTCCGTGCCAATTTCCCAATTGCCGCAATTTGTACAACGCCACATGACGTCTTTGTCGGCTTTGAAAAGTGTTCCGTTTTCAATCGCATCCGCCAAAGTTTTAAAACGCATTTCATGATAACGTTCTGCGATGCCTATGTGCTTTAAAGTTTCGGCGATTGCCGGAAACCCTTCTTCGGCCGCTTTTTGTGCGAATGACGGATACATTTCTGTGTTTTCATGATGCTCGCCGTATGCAGCCGCACGAAGATTTTCAACCGTTGTGCCGATTTTGCCGGCCGGAAAAGATTCTGTGATTTCCAGATTTCCGCCAGATTCCAACATTTTGAACAATACAGATGCATGCTCTTTTTCTTGGTCTGCGG
>WQVP01000095.1 GCA_009785765.1 Alphaproteobacteria bacterium
AAAAATATGGAACAATTGTTTTGGCTTATGGCCTGCGAACTGATTTCTTAGAGCGCAAATTTAAAAACGTAATACGAATGGAAGAAAAGGGCGCAAAAATTACAACCATGTATTCAACATGCATAAATAAAAAAGAATGTATTTCAAAGGCAACTCACGTTGTGAGACTGGACAAACCAAAAGATGAAGGCGGACTGCCTATATTCAAGGGTGCACAAAAAGTAGTTGGACACAACTATGAGCCAATGTGTCTTGACTGTTATGAACAAGCAAAGGCGGATTGGAAAATGCGCACAAAAAAACAGAGGAATCAAAAATGATTACACTAAAAGACAAAGTTGCATTAATAACCGGGGCATCCGGCGGAATAGGTGAAGCGATTGCTTTGGATATGGCAAAGGCGGGGGCAACCGTCGTTTTGACCGGCCGGAATACTGAAAAGCTTCAAGCCCTTGCAGACAAAGCGCCCGGGGCGATTGTTATACCTACGGACCTGTCAAAACCTGGGGCGGCGAATGAATTAATCGCAAAAACGATTGAAAAAGCCGGTAAAATTGATATTTTGGTCAATAATGCCGGCCTTACCCGTGATACTTTGATTATGCGCATGACAGACGAACAATTTGACGAAGTTATCAATGTTAATTTGCGTGCCGCATTCCAACTTTGTCGTGCGGCAATTATGCCAATGATGAAACAAAGGTATGGCCGTATAATAAATATATCCAGTATCGTTGGGTATATCGGCGGACCCGGACAATGTAATTATGCCGCATCAAAAGGCGGCCTTGTTGCGATGACAAAATCCATAGCGGCCGAGGTTGCATCACGTGGCATAACCGCCAATGCCATAGCGCCCGGTTTTATTAAAACACCAATGACCGACGTTTTACCCCTGGAAATCAAGGACTTATACTTGTCCCAGATACCGGCCGGACGTTTCGGAGAACCATCGGACGTATCAAACTCTGCGCTTTTCTTGGCATCTGATATGGCATCATACATCAACGGACAAACCATTCACGTGAACGGCGGAATGATGCGGTTTTAAAGAGATGCCTTGTGCGAGTGCGGCGATACGTTCCCGCACAAAAACGCAAAAATCGCCCGAAACCCACGGAACATAGGGGCAGAGATTTTGAAAATCGGAAAAAATTCGCATTAGGATGCCTGGATTTTGATAAGCTGTTGAAATTAGGCGGTTATACGGACTTGTGTAGGGGCGGGGTTTTCCCGCCCAAAAACATTAAACAATCGTTAAATCTCGCGGGCGGGGAAACCCCGCCCCTACATTTGTAAAAAAGTTTTCAGTCAAAAACACCGGGGCGAAAAAATTTAAAATTTAAGATTTAAAATGTGTGATTTCTTACCAAATCATTAAATTCGCTCTTAATAAATTTTAAATCTTAAATCTTAAACGCAATAAAAAACCGGCTTTTTTGATAAAAAAGCCGGAGTTTTAGGGCATTATACAATTAAACGTACATTCCGGATCCCAATTCCAGGTGCACACAGCATTCTCTGGGCAAAAGTATAATCCAGGTGGGCAAACTTGTGGATGCCAAACACCATTGTAATATTGAAAAAATGTCGCACAGTTATCCGGATTTGAAAGCAATACCACACACTGATTCCAATGAAGGCGCGCAGTGCCCATTGGATTTTCACTTGTTATGGCGTTCAATGCCGCCGTATTCCTTACGAAACATGCACCATGGGAAACACACGTATCAAGCCCCAGCCAACCCTGAATAGTTGAACACAGTTCCGTCGCCGAACTTCCCCAATCATGTATATCAGAATCATCAAATGTATTTCCCCAAAATGCAAATCCTGGACAACCTGCGCACACATCAAGCGTACAATTATGCTCAAACCGCCAGGTTCCAAATGGGCTTTGGAAAGTTTGTGATGACGGAACATGACAATTGGCCAAATTTGCCTGGGGTGCGGGATTAAACGAGGACGGGCTTGTGCCTGCCGGCATACCGGTTGACGCATTAAACGCAGGACACGCATTCGCAAAAGAATAGGTAGAAATAAATACCGCAAAGAAGAACACCACAAAAAAGCTTACGAACGCTTTACTTGTGTGTGTGTGTGTGTGTGTGTGTGTGTGTGTGTGTAGAGTTCTGCGGGTTTCATGATGTAAGTATAGACCATTCTTTAATTATGACGCAAGAGAATAAATAGTAATTGGTAATTAGTTGTGGCCGTTTGCTATTTACTACTTACTATTTACTAATTACTATTTCTGTGCTTTCAAATATCGTAAAACCGCAACAATGCCCGCCGGCGTCATCCCAGGTATACGCATCATTGATGCAACCGTTTCCGGTCTTGTTTTGGACAGTCTTTCGGTCAATTCGTTTGTCAGGCCGCCGATTTTTGTATAATCAATATCTATTGGAATTTTTATTGTTTGGTCTTTTTTATACTTTTCCATTTCACGTGCCGCACGTGCAATATAGCCTGCGTAAAATGCATCATTTTGATTTCTGATTTCTGATTTCTGATTTCTGATTTGATCATAATCTGATTCGGACAACAATCCCATATCAACCGCCATTTGACCAAGGCGGAAAATCGCATTGTCCGCACGCAAAGACAGACGGTGCTCTGCACGTGATGCGAACATGCGATACGGCTCGTCCAGGT
>WQVP01000096.1 GCA_009785765.1 Alphaproteobacteria bacterium
ATTCCATACCGTGGCGATGAATTGGATTTTTCAAAATACGAAAGAATAAATTACACAGAAAAAATGAACGAGTTTTTCGGATGCAATATCTTGGATTTTGATGACGTAGAAGAATTGCGCAATCGCTTACTTGAACAAAAAATGTTTCACAAAAGCGACCTGGAAGACCTGGTGTCTGTGCCCGCCCTTGTTGACTTTGTGTACAAGCGCAAAATCAGAGTTAATATAATACAACCAACGCTGCTTTATAATTATCCTGCGTACATGGTACCTTTGGCACGTCGCAATGACACGGATGAAAGATTGATAGACATGTTCCAATTCTTGGCATCGGGCGTTGAATTATGCAAAGGCTATTCTGAATTGGTCAATCCAATTCAGCAAATGGAGGCATTCAACGAGCAAGCCGAAAACATCAAAGCCGGCGACGAAGAAGCCTTTAAACCAGACACAGAATACGTGCGTGCAATGGAACACGGAATGCCGCCACAATCCGGCGTTGGATTTGGATTGGACAGACTGGCCACCGTGTTATTTGATTTACCAACAGTGCGTGACACGGTTTTATTTCCAATGGTAAAATAAAAATAAAAACCGGCCTTGCCGGTTTTTATTTTATTTTATTTTCCAACTCTTGTTCGTCCCAAATCATAACACCCAATCGTTCGGCGTCCGCCAATTTTGAACCTGCATTTTCGCCCGCAATAAGTATATCGGTTTTTGCACTGACCGAAGATTGCACCTTTGCGCCCATGCCTTCCAATAAATCCCGCAACGCATCACGAGTGTAATTTTTTAATGTTCCAGTTATCACAACTTTTTTTCCATGTAGGGGCGGGGTTCCCCCGCCCGCGGGCGTATGCAATACGCCCCTACGAATTTCCAAATGCGACAACAAATCATCCAATATTTTTTTATTATTTTCGTCCGCAAAAAATTTAACAATTTCGTTCGCCATAACTTCCCCAATTCCGTCCAATGCGGTTAATTGAATCGCCGACTGTGTGCGTAGATTTTCCATCGTACCATACGTGCGTGCCAACATTTTTGCGGTTGCATCGCCAACCTCTGGTATTCCAATTGCATAAATTACTCTGTGCAAATCTATCGCCTTACGGGAATTTATTGCCGCATCCAAGTTCGCAACAGACTTTGCGCCAAAACCATCAAGATTGGTAATTGGTAATTGGTAATTGGCAATTAATGTAAATATATCAGCGGGGGATTTAATCCATCCATTCGCAACAAATAATTCCAATTGGCGTGGGCCAAGCCCCTCTATATCAAAGCCTTTGCGTGACACAAAATGTTCAAGCCGGCCAAGTAATTGTGCGCTGCACCCGTATGCATTAACGCATCTTCTTGCAACTTTTCCATCATCTTGTAAAACATCGCCGCCGCAAATTGGGCATACGCTTGGGAATTCATAAGGTGTGCTGTTTGGTGCGTGCTCTATGCTTTCCACCACTTGTGGTATAACGTCGCCGGCACGTTGTACGATGACTTTGTCGCCTATTCTGAAATTTTTGCGGGCGATCTCATCCGCATTATGCAACGTTGCACGGGCAACCATAACGCCGCCGATATTAATCGGATCAAGTTCCGCAACCGGGGTCAATACGCCTGTCCGACCGACTTGGATTGTTATATCTTTTATATGAGTTATGGCACGTGCCGCCGGAAATTTATAAGCAACAGACCAACGTGGCGCATTCGCCGTCGCACCAAGCGCAATCTGCATACGAACATCATTAACCTTTACAACCATACCATCTATGTCAAACGGAATGTCCGATCGGATATCATTTACATAATCATAATGCGCCTGTATTTCGTCTATGTTCAGACAGCGCCGGCACCAGTGCTTTGTTGTTTTAAAGCCAAGCTTTTCGGCAAAATCAAAAAACTCGCTTTGAGTTTCCCACATACGGTCGCCGCCGCCCCAAGTGTATACAAACGCACGAAGTCCACGGGATGCGGTTATTTTCGCATCAAGTTGACGCAAAGATCCCGCCGCCGCATTACGTGGATTTGCAAATATTTTCCCGCCAGATTTTTCAGCCGCCGCATTAAGTGCAAAAAATTGTTCGTGTGACATATAAACTTCGCCACGGATTTCAATATTATCTTTATGCGAAATTGTATGCGGTATGTCCAAAATAGTTTTTATGTTTTCCGTAATATCTTCGCCGGTTGTGCCATCGCCCCGGGTAAGTGCCTGTACCAGTTTTCCGTCTTCGTACCGCACGACAAAGGCAAGTCCATCAACCTTTGGCTCTATCCAAAAATCGTCCACGCCGCATCGCTTTATCCAATCTGACAATTCTTCTTTTGTAAAGATATCTCTGATTGACAACATAGGCGTGCTGTGTTTTTGCGTTTTAAATGATGATGAAATCTTTGCACCAACGGCCGTATCTGCACCGGATAATTCTGGGTACTGAGCCTCAATTTCACGGGCACGGGTGCGGGCCGCATCATAGGTCGCATCATCAACAATCGGTGCGTCCATTGTGTGGTACGCATGTTCCCATTTACGCAATTTTGCGATTAATTCCGAATGCTCGTGCTTAATAAATAAGTCCATAGTCGTTAGTCTTTAGTCGTTAGTCGTTATATTATAGAGTTAAAAACAAATATATAAAAGATAAAAA
>WQVP01000097.1 GCA_009785765.1 Alphaproteobacteria bacterium
CCAAAGCGACGAAGTTTTTCGCTTAAAGGCATGTTTTCGCTGCGTGATACTCTTATCTGTCTCATGTCTCTTGCCTTAAAATTTCTCTCATTATTGGTGCGGTTGCACGTGCCGCAGGCGAAGAGCCGCCGACATGTTCACATATTGTTGCAATAACATACTTTGGATTTGTGGTCGGCGCATAGGCTGTGAATAATCCATGATTACGCAAGTGCCATGGTAATTGTTCTTGGGTTCGGACGCCAGTCTCTCTTTCTGCCTCTGTAATTCTGTGTACTTGCGAGGTTCCGGTTTTTCCGCCCATGCGCATTCCCTGGACATTTATAGCGGACCCGCGTGCAGTTCCACGTTCGCCCTGGACAACGGCATCAAGTCCGTTCATAAGCACTTGTAAGTTTCGTCTTTGGAATCCCATTGATTCAAAATTTGGAACTGTGCCGTCGTCAATTAACCTGGGGACGACACGTTTGTTTGAAACGCTTCGTGCCTGCATAATGGCCAGCTGTATACAATTTGTTAATACAAAGCCCTGTCCTATGCCGGTAAGTATAGTGTCCCCGTGAACCCATGGTTGCCGTATAACACGTCTTTTCCATTCACGGTCTGGTACAACGCCGATGGTTTCGCGCGGCAAGACATCGGATAATAATCTTTGCATAAGGCCAAGACGCTCTGCCATGGCACGAATGGAATCAATACCAATACGAAGTGCCAATTGGTAAAAATAAATATTGCATGAAACAGTCATAGCGCTTTCTGCGTTAACAGTTCCGTGGCGAGCCCAACAATGATAGCGATGGCGTCCATGTTCCCAGTATCCAGTGCAACGAACGGTTTCGGTCGGAAGAATTGCACCCGCTTCCAATGCTGCAAGAAGAACAACTATTTTGAACGTAGAGCCTGGTTGATAAAGACCCTCTATGGTTCTGTTCATGAACGGCGACATTTGATTGTTGCGAAGCGCCGCTATGATTTCTGCGCCGTCATCACCACGAAAATCATCCGGGTTAAATGCCGGTGTTGATGCCATAGCAATAATGTTTCCGGTGTCAATTTCAATCGCAACGCTGCACCCGGCACGCACACCCAGAAGGGCCTCTTCCATTGCGTCTTGGACATCTTTGTTGATGGTTGTTTTAATATCTTTTCCTGGGATTGCAGGAACTTCACGTGATGGGTCTTCGCCAATAATTCGGCCAATGGCATTTACCAAAAGCGCCGATTGGCCAGGGGTCCCAGACAATACATTTTCAAATGTACGTTCCAGTCCCGCCTGTCCTGTGGTGGCAAATGGCGACGTTATGGCGGCACGGCGTACATGCTCTGCACCGTCCAGTCCGCCTACGAAACCGATTAAATGTGATGCAAATGTTCGGCCTGGGTATCGCCGCACAAAACCACGTTCAATATGAAGTCCGTCTGTGCCGCCCGCTGTGCGAAGTCCGGCCAATTGTTCCCATGTCACAGTATTTCGTACGATTGCCGGTTGAAACCGTCTTTGGCGTGCAATTCGTGTACGAAGTCTTTCCATGTCTCTTGAGCGAAGATTTAATTCACGCTCTATAAGACTTAAAAGACTTTCAAGATCTGTTGTTTCGGCGGGCACTATGAATATACGGAACGTTGCCTCGTCCCGAGCCATTGCCCCGCCGCCATTGTCAAATATGCGGCCACGCTCTGGGATATTAACACGAAACCTGGTGATATTATGTTCAGAAAGAGATCGGTATCTTCTGTGCCCAAAAATTTGTAATTGCACCATACGAAGTACAAGAATGGATGTTAACACAGCGCCGCCAGTTGCAAAAATTGCAGACCTTCTGTCAAATACAAGTGCGGTGTGTTTGTCGTGCATGGGGCGTTGATACCAAAGATTATGCTTAAACGACGACAAGATAATTAAATCAAGACCAAGGATTTTTGTGAAGAATGTATAATTATACATTCTAACAAAAATTCGCAGGTATTTGGTTTAATTAGATGTCGCCGCTTTGCGGTGAATATTAAAAACATCATCTATTGCCAAAAATGTTCTTGATGTATATTATACATCGGCGAACATTTTTATCAATATCTAATATTTTTACTATTCATCGTTTGTGCATAATCTTTGATATCAACGCCCATTATCCCCCAGTTTTGTCCATGCAAAATAAAATATATTTGTTATTATAAACATCCATATAGCTGTACCAATTGCGACCCATGAAAAAACCCAAATCCCAAGCATAAAAAGGGATAGACCAATAAAGCATGCGAATACAAGTTGCCCGTCAGCGATTTCTATGATGGGTCTTGTGGCGGTTTGCAAATAATTTATGGCGTATGCAATACAAAAAAGAGATGTCCAAAAAAACATAGTGCCAAAATTATAATCCAATAAAAAACAACCAAGTATTGCCATTGGTAAAAATTCTGGGCGGGTCCGGATGAACGAATAATACATAATCGGCACAATTGCCAAAATCCCAGCCGGATTTAACACAGGAACAACCATTCGCCACAAAAGTATAGTTGCGGCGAATGGGAAAAGAATGTTTAAGAGTTTTTTAATTTCATTCATTGTTTCGTGTTCGTGTTCGTGATTCGTGTTCGCCCAGGTTGTAAATACGAACCACGAG
>WQVP01000098.1 GCA_009785765.1 Alphaproteobacteria bacterium
CCAATATGCTGAAACCCACACACGTGATGATGTGACATCTGTGCGTGCACGCATGGTAACCAATAACGAAGCACGTGATAGAATGGGCGAAATCCGTTTTACTGAACGTGATGCGGGATTGGCTATGTCTGTGTCTATGCGTGATATGCGTCCGAACACGGAATATCGTTTGATGATTCACGACACATCAAAATGTACAAAAGCACAACTTGAAGCACGTGATAGAAATTGCATGGTTCGCCGTAATGTAAATCTGCCACACTTTACAACCGATGCAAATGGCCGTATATCCAAAGATTATATGTATCGTGGGCTTTCTGCAAATGAATTGGTGAATAATCGCATAACTGTATATCGCTTGGACGATCGTGGCGACCGAGTACGTGTTTCACGTGGTACGCTGGAAAAAAGACGTATGATGGGTTTATAAAAAAATGCGCCTTTCGGCGCATTTTTTATTGACATCCAACCATACGTGTGATTGAAATTTGTGGATGGACCAAGAATAAGTGATCGCATCTTCCTTCGCGGTAAAAACCAACACAGCCGGTCAACATAGCAACCATACCAAGTGTCATAGCAGATAATAATAATTTCTTCATAACGTTTCCTTTTACTGTTCATTAAATTAAGCCCCGCGAAGTCTGACTTCGCCGGATGGTTAAACCGTTTTGGATTATATATGTATTTGTATTCAAAGTAAACACAAAAAAAGTAAATCCGCCGAACGGCGGATTTAAATCTTGGTAGGCGCTACAGGATTCGAACCTGTGACCCAGTGATTAAAAGTCACTTGCTCTACCAGCTGAGCTAAGCGCCCAAGGCCGGTATTTTGACATATTTATTTACAAAAGTCAAATTATTTTTCAAAAACCAAAACCCGTATTTTTCCAGATAAATCCTTGTGTGTGGATAATGGTGTCCATCCGGTGGATTTAAATATGCGGCGCACGGCGGTGGCTTGGCCTGCCCCTATTTCCAAATATATTTTGCCGCCTCGTTTTAATAAAGGCTTTGCAGTTTCGGCAATTGCACGATAAGCGGCAAGCCCATCATTGCCCGCATAAAGTGCCAATTCGGGGTCATGATGTGCGGCGGTGTTGACACGCACGTCTCCATGGGCGATATACGGGGGGTTTGATACAATAATATCAAAGGTAAGAGGTAAAAGGTAAGAGGTAAGAGGTTTTGTAAAATCGCCTTTGGCAATCTTTATATAGTCTGACAAATTATGACGTGCAACATTACGGCGGGCGGTGCGGATTGCGCCATTTGAAACATCAACACCAACACCGGTTGCATTTGGAATATTATTTACAAGCGATATAACAAGACATCCTGTGCCCGTGCCCAAATCAAGAATACGTGGTCCACGAAGCGCCTGTACGTGTTGCGGGCAACAGCTTTTGAAAAAATGGGGATTCTCTTTTAATACAGCCTCTATCAAAGTTTCGCTGTCCGGCCTTGGGCAAAGTGTATGTTTGTTCGTTTCAAATTCCATGCCATAGAACCATTTTTTACCAATGATTTTTGACACAGGCATTCCCGCACGTAATTTTTGCACCGCCGAATAAACACGAAAGAAATTTATAATGCCAAAAGAAAAGAAAGTTTTCCTGTCGTAAATAAAGTCGCAAATAATCCGTGTATCACGGTGGTTGTCTGCAAATTGCGACAGCATATCATAGGCTTGATTTTTATTCATGAATAAAGTATAGTCCGACTTATGAAAAAAGCAAAATTAAAAATAAAAAAACTGTCCGGTGCTTTGAAAAAACGTTCTGGCGCTTTGTATAACAAGGTTAAAAAGACACGCATTAAAAACCCATGTAAAAATATGGGCGTGAATAATGTTGCCGATATTATGGTAACATCTGCTTTGTTGTTGTCGGTTATTGCGATTGTTCTTGTGCTGTCCGAACGGATTGGACGGTATGTCATGTATTCCCAGGACTGGTACGAAGTGGCGGTGGACGTGCAAAGAGGCGATACGATTGCGGCGCTTTTCCAAACACAGGGAATTTCTGCGGCGGATGTAAATATAATCGCAAGACAATTGCGAACCCAATTTAACATTCGCCATATTCGTGCGGGCCAAGATCAATTGGTCTTTATGCGAATATCGGACGATGCGCCTGTGCATAAAATTATTTTAATTCCGGATAATTGGCGCCAAATTGAAATGGTGCGAATTAACGGTTATTGGGAACTTGAAGAAGTGGAAATAGAACGTGATATCCGCATAATTCGCAGAGAGGGCCATATTCGCCAAGGCGATTCATTCTATGTTGCGGCACGTCGTGCGAGAATCCCAAGTGCGGTTATAATTGACTCTTTTTCTCTGTTGGCGTTTGATATTGACTTTGAGCGAGACGTCCGTGCCGGCCAACAGTTCTCGGTCATGTATGAAGAGCTTTATCGTGATGGCGAATTTATAACCACTGGCTCTATCATAAAAATAAGATTTATAACATTGCGCGGCGACACAAGAATTTATAGATTCCGCAAAGAAGACGGTCGTGTCGGATTTTACGATGAAAATGGCGACGGCGCAACACGCACAATTCGTCGTACTCCGATTGCCAATGCACGTGTGACAAGTGGCTTTGGAAATCGC
>WQVP01000099.1 GCA_009785765.1 Alphaproteobacteria bacterium
AAGTTCCCCTCCTATGGAGGGGTGCCCGAAGGGCGGGGTGGTCTCTAAAAATAAACTTGTAAAAGACCACCCCGGCACTACGTGCCACCCCTCCACAGGAGGGGAACTTTATTCGGAATTCGTGTCCAGATTATCTGCATCATTTGAATCATCCCTTCGCCTGGTGCCGGGCACGGTTTTAATTCGTCGTCTTGACACAAACGAAGACATTTTATATTCAACAGAATTTGCCTGTCCTGTATCTGGCTTTACTATGCCAAAAATAGAGCCACGATTGTTTTCATTTAACGCACCAATCGGCGCATGCAGCACGTGTGATGGTCTTGGACAACAGATAAAAATGTCGCCGGATTTGGTAATTCCCGATGCGTCTCTATCATTGCGAGACGGCGTTATTGCGCCGTGGTCACGTGGCGGAATTTTAACACAATACGAACACTTGATTGAAGCAATTGCAAAGCATTTTAAAATACCAATGACAAAACCTTGGCATGAATTATCCGATGAACACAAAGAAATTATTCTGTGGGGAAGCGGCGATATTCCGGTCAAAATTGATTGGTCCGGACTTAAATACACAAAACCGTTTGAAGGCGTAATTCCAAATCTTGAACGTAGATTTCGTGAAAGCGAATCAAATGCGGCCAAAGATTTTTTGGGCAAATTTTTATCCACGGCGCCGTGCCCGTCTTGCCATGGTAAAAGACTTGGGGTACATGCGTTGTGCGTAAAAATAAACGGGTTGGACATTATGGAGTCCGCACAAATACCGGTTGTAAAATCTTTGGAGTGGTTCACAGAATTACCAAAAAAATTAACAAAAAAACAAAATGAAATAGGGCGAGTGATATTACGTGAAATCGTATCACGTTTGGAATTTTTACAAAATGTGGGCCTTGGGTATTTAACATTATCTCGTACGGCTGGCACATTATCCGGCGGCGAATCACAACGTATAAGGCTTGCATCGCAAATTGGTTCGGGCCTGACCGGCGTGCTTTATGTATTGGATGAACCATCAATCGGATTGCATCAATCGGATAATGATAAATTGTTGGAAACGTTAAAAACTTTGCGTGATAAAGATAACACAGTAATCGTTGTTGAACACGACGAAGACGCAATGCGTTGTTGCGATTACTTGGTGGATATCGGTCGTGGCGCCGGAGTGCACGGCGGACGCATAGTTGCGGCCGGAACACCAGCGGAGGTTATTGCAAGCAAAGATTCATTAACTGCTGAATATTTGCGTGGGGATAAGAAAATTGACGTGCCGAAAACACGTCGTGCGGGGTCTGGCGAATCAATAAAAGTCATCGGTGCACGTGCGAACAATTTGAAAAATATTGACGTGGAAATACCGCTTGGGAAACTTGTTTCTTTGACGGGTGTTTCTGGATCTGGCAAATCTTCTTTGCTTCTTAATACTTTGTACCCTGCGGCAATGCGTACCCTTCATAATTCAAAAATGGAAATCGGAGCGCACGATAAAATCACAGGCCTTAACAACATTGATAAAATCATAGACATTGATCAATCTCCGATTGGTCGCACGCCTCGTTCTAATCCTGCGACTTATACAGGCTTGTTTACGCACATACGTGATTTCTTTGCGGCACTTCCTGAATCAAAGGCACGTGGTTATATGCCTGGACGATTTTCATTCAACGTCAAAGGCGGCCGATGCGAATCATGCCAAGGCGACGGAAGCATTAAAATAGAAATGAATTTTTTACCAGACGTTTATGTTGAATGCGACGTGTGTAAAGGTTCACGCTATAACGATGAAACTTTAAAAGTTGTATACAAAGGCAAATCAATTGCGGATGTTTTAAGTATGACGGTTGACGAAGCGTACAGATTTTTTATCAATGTTCCATTAATCAAAAACAAATTGGAATTATTGCGCCGTGTTGGATTGGATTATATAAAATTGGGACAATCATCCGTTGACCTGTCCGGCGGAGAGGCACAGCGTATAAAGCTGTCCAAAGAACTTGCCGCACGTTCAACGGGCAACACGTTATATATATTGGATGAGCCAACAACCGGACTTCATTTTGAAGACATAAAAATGTTATTAAGCGTTTTGCATGAATTGGCCGATGCCGGCAACAGTGTTATAATAATTGAACATAATTTGGACGTTATTAAAACAGCGGATTACGTTATTGATTTGGGTCCGGGCGGCGGTGATAACGGCGGCACAATTGTTGCATGCGGTACACCGGAAGAGGTCGCCCGCATCAAAGATAGCCCGACCGGAAAATACTTGAAACGTGTTTTAAAATAGATATAATTAAACTATGTTTGATACATTAACCAGAAGACTTTCATTAACGCTTAACAAGCTTGCCGGGCGGACGCATTTAACGCCGGACATGTTGGACGACGCATTGGCCGAAATCCGTATTGCGTTATTAGAGGCCGACGTCGCATTACCGGTCGTTAAAAAATTAATTTCTGATATCAAAGAAAATGCGATTGGGCAAAAAATTACAGAGGGCACAAAGCCCGCCGAAATGGTCGCAAAAATTGTTTATGATGAATTGGTAAATTTACTTTCATCCGATGAACTGGCATCGTCACCGACACCGTCGCTGATAAT
>WQVP01000100.1 GCA_009785765.1 Alphaproteobacteria bacterium
AACTAAAATTGCCATAGTCGTCGCAATTGTTGCGGCAACCATTGGCTATCGTGCGGTAGAAATAACAATTGAAAACAGACGCACTGTGTTTAACATAGACCGCATGCACGCCGAAACCGGAGTGCCCGTGGACATCATAGTTGCACAAAACAAAACAACATATCTTCGTGAACCTGTGGCGGTAAGAGGCGGACGAATTCATGTATCGGGCGGGCGCATTGATAAATTCCGCACCGGCATGCGCCTGACATCGGGCGGCACCATTACTTCCGTTGGAAACCGTATTGACCTTGGGACAGGAATGTTTGTAATGCGCACAAGTTCGCCGGATGGAAACCACTTTGTTTTGATGCGCCATACAGGTATTTTCGTGCCGATTGAAATCGTGCGCAATAATTCTTTGATGATAAATGATAACGGAATTGCCACGGAACAAGCCGTAAATGTAATCGCAAGCGATGCCACGCACGCTGTGATAAGAGGCATAGAAAACGGCACAGAAATAATTATTACAAACGTCGCCGCCGGCACCAAAATAAGAGGACTATAAGATGCTAGAATTTTTTATCAAAAGGCCTGTAACCACAATTATGTTTGTCCTTTTTTGGGTGGCATTGGGCATTACTGCGTTTCCACGCATGAACATAGAATTACGCCCGGACATGGATTTTCCAATGATAACGGCAACTTTCACACACCCAGGCGCCAGCCCCGAAGAAGTTGAAATGCAAATCCTTCGCCGTGCAGAAGAAGCAATTTCAGAGGTCGCCGGGCTTAACCGTCTTTCGTCCCAAGCCTTTGAAAACGGAGGATTTGTATTTGCTGAATTTAATATCGGCGTAAATATTAACGACATCGCAAGCGAAATTACCGGAAAAATTGACGCACTTGCGAATGATTTCCCAGACGGCATGCAAAGACCAGTCGTACAAAAACTGGACGTATTACAAGAGCCTGTTGTTGACATAGTAATGCACGGCGAATCCCCTATTCGCATTGAACAATTTGTGCGAGATATATTATCCGGCCAAATCACAGGCATCCAAGGCGTTGCATCTGTATCAGTATTCGGCGCACGTGAACGTGCTGTTCGTATTGAAGTTAACCCGGAATTAATGGCTGCGCGTGGTGCAACTATTACGGATATTGTATCCACCGTCCAACAAAATAATTTAAATATGCCAGGCGGCCGAATTGAAAGCGGATGGGGTTCTCATAACGTACGCTTTGTCGGCGAATTTGACACAATTGATGACATCGCAAATCTTGGCATAACAACATCCGAAGGCGGAAACTTTATGTTGCGAGACATCGCAACCATAACCGACTATATGCGTGATGCGGAAACTGGTGCACGCTTTAACGGAAACGAAGTTGTAATGTTATCTGTTGTTCGTGCAAATGACGGAAATGCAATTCAAATATCAAACGCCGTAGAGCGCAATTTTGAAAGATGGGAAGCTTTGGCACGAAACTATTTCGGACAAGACACAGAATTTCAAATGGAAATGGTGCGTGATACTTCATTGGCAATTCGTGCCGAAACACAAAGCACATTAATATCAATTCTTATCGGCGTATTTTTAACCGTGCTTACACTACTTTATTTCGCACGCAACATACGCACCACAGTTATTGCATCGGTTGTTATACCAGCGTCGCTTTTATCTGGATTCTTTTTCATGGATTTCAGCGGGTTTACAATTAACGCTATGACATTGATGGCGATGGCGGCGGCACTTGGCACGCTTATCGCAAACGCTATTGTTTTGATTGAAAGTGCACTTCGCATGATAGAGGCCGGCGCAGAACCAGAAGTCGCCGCCGTAGAAGGCACGAAAAAAGCAATCGTACCAGTTATCGCAGCCGCCGGAACAAATCTTGTCGTGTTCCTTCCTCTTGTGTTTATGGGCGGAATTGCGGGACAATTTATGTCGCATTTTGGTATGACTGTTGTATGGCTTACCATTCTTTCGCTTATGTTTTCTTTTACATTAACGCCTATGATGATTGCCAAAGTTTTACGTGTTAAAAAAACAAAAAAAGAAAAAGTTAAGCAAAGCGACGAATTGCCATGGTTTAAATCTTGGTTTGATTTTCAAATGAAGCGACCTGGAATTGTTATCTTGTTATCATTCTTTATTTTGATTGGATCGTCATTTATGATGCGGTGGGTTGGCTCTGAATTTGCACCAAACACCGACGTTAATGAAATATCAATTGTTGCACGTGCACCGATGGGAACGCCTTTTGACAGAACGGTTGAAATTACCGGAATGATAGAAGAGCGAATAAACAGATTTCCAGAAGTAGACTTTGTGTCCGCACGTATTGGCGACCGTGGAACCCAGAATATTCAAATGTCGGTTGGTCTTATCCCTCGTGAAGAGCGGCGTTTAACCGACCGCCAGCTGGTACAACTGATGTTGCCGGAATTGGCGGACATACCAGGCATAGAGATTCAAATCTCTGCGGGCCCGAACATGGGCATGGGCGGCGATTTGACTTTGCACATCACAGGATTTGATGATGAAATCCGTGAAGC
>WQVP01000101.1 GCA_009785765.1 Alphaproteobacteria bacterium
CAACTCAAATATAACCATGCGATTTATGTTTGCGGCTTGTAACATTTTATGCGCAAGTGTTGTCTGTGCACTTGGCAAAGTCCAATTTAAGAACACATGATGATTATCAACTATATTCTCCTCGGCGCTTGAAATTGTTGAAATCATAAATACACCAGATGTCTCTGCGATGGGCGCAACAGCCGCTGCACTTGGTGCATCACAAGTTATAATTGCGCTCACACGATTGCGGGAGATAAGCCTGTGTGCGGCGCTTGCGCTGCGTGCAGATTGAAAGCGACCATCTTCTATGAATACACGATATCTAATATATGGATTATATATTTTTGCAACAGCAAATTCTACTGCTTGGCGACAAGTTTGTCCAACAGTTGCATTTTCACCAGTCAGCGGTGCAATTACGCCAATCCGAAATTCCGTTCGGCCATCGTCGTATTGCGTCGAGCGGGTAATAATAAGTGTTGCGACGGATAACGCCGCAACAATTCCAACAATTGCCAAGAGTATTTTTTTGTTCATTTAATTACCTTAATTGTACAGCCGTACCATTTTCAATTCTTGCGATACCGGCGGGTGAAAATATGCGGCCGTCCGGGCGTACGGATACATTTTCAACCATGGCGCCACGCCAATTGTTTATGTTGCGGATTATGTCGGCAACTGCCTCTGAGCTTGGGATTTCGCCCGGAATAGTGTCCGCATTTTCAAACGCATAGATTAAAATATCTATGTTGTCATAAAGCGGCGCTATGCAATCGCTGTTGACAATGCGGCCTGTGTGCCCGTAAAACATTTCTTTGAAAATGGGTGTGCCGAACGAAGACGTTACCATATACATTCCGTTGAATATACTCGGATCTTCGGTGCCAACAAAATAATCCACAGTTGTAATTGGAATATTCATGCCCGCCGCAAACCATTGACGCATAAATATTTGTAATTCCGCCGGTGCCATGATGATTACAAGACCTTGTGGGTTCGCAGCACGAATTTGCTGAATCAGCATACGATAATCAGTCTCGCCGTATTGTGCGGATTCATTGAACACAACGTTTATATTGTTTTTGGTAAATGATTCCAAAACATCATCACGAATTGCAAAGTCGCCGCTGGAAATTTGACCAACGAATGCAACACGGCTTGCACGCCATTTATCCCGTACAATTGTTGTGAATGCACGTGCATGTTCGTCATGCGGAGTCTGGTTGTTAAATACCAATTGTCCATCAGAAGTGTTATGTCCCCATCCACAAGACATAAATACTATGTCATGCCTGTGTGCCAATTCACGAAACTGGGAATTTGAAATATTCCAAACACCCAAAAGTGCACGCACACGATAACGATTGATAAGACGATTGCCAGCCATTGCCGTCCGGCGCACATCAAACATATCGTCTTCAAATATTAATTGATAACGGAATCTGGTATCACGTTGTTCCCATTTGTCCAATGCCATTTGAGCGGCCTCTCTTGCCGGTTGTCCAACGAATGCAACGCCGCCGGTTAATGGTAATGATACGCCAATGCGAACGATTGGTCGTGGGTCTGGGTCGTATGCGGTGCGAAATCCAATTGCACCAATTATGATAGCTGTGATAATTCCCATGACTATTAAAAGTTTTTTATTTTTCATTTTTATACCCCCAGGTATGCTTGTTGTACTTTTGTGTTTTTTAAAACTTGTTCTGGTGTGCCGTCTGCCAATAATTGTCCGTGGTCAAGGACTATGACATTATTGCAAAGTTTTCGGATAAGTCCAATGTTATGTTCAATTATTATCAAAGTCTTGCCCGAATTTTTTAATTCATTCAAAAGCTCTATGACGTGTTCAATTACTTTTGGGAAAAGGCCGGTAAACGGCTCATCCAATAAATATATATCCGCATCTGTTATAATCGCACGCCCAAGTTCCAAAAGCTTTCGCTGTCCGTATGATAATTCCTCGGCGTTTTTGTCGGCATGTTCAAAAAGGTGAATTTTCCGGAGTACTGATTCAACACGTTCATCGTAAGTGTTAAATTCAGTAATCGCACCAATGGTATCAGGTTTTGCAATTGCCAATAATAAATTATCACGCACAGACATTTGATTGATAAGTCGGCCGTCTTGGAAAGTACGTGCGATTTTAAGTTTGCGTAAATCGGTTGGGAAAATTCTCCCCCTTGGGGGAGTGGCCGCTTTGCGGCCGAGGGGGGTAACCCTCCCCGCCACTTCGTGGCACCCCTCCAAGGAGGGGAATGAAATCTCGCCACAATCAGGCACCAATGTGCCCGTTAATAAATTCATAAGGGTGGTCTTCCCACTTCCATTCGGACCGATTAAGCCGGTTGTGATGCCGGCCGGAATGTCAAGCGAAAGCGCATCCACTGCGACCAGGCCGCCAAAAGATTTTGTTAAATTATTTATACTTATTGCGTTCATGGCAAAGTTATAACTTCTGCGCTTGAATTAAATATCCCACGGGCATCCTGTGTTATGCGTCCGACAACACCGTCGTGCATTGTTATGCGGCGCATTGA
>WQVP01000102.1 GCA_009785765.1 Alphaproteobacteria bacterium
CTTGAACCGTCCACTCGGCCAAAGCGTCCGTGGCTTTTACTTGGGGCGTCGGTCATTGTTATTGCGTTGGCGTCATATATAATTATTCGTGTTGCAGGCACAGAGTCGCAAAACGTGGTTACTATAAATCTTGATATGCCGGTCGTTGCCACTTCGCCAGATGTTATGGCGCCAGCGCCAGTTGCGACGCCAGAGCAACCTGTGCCCGAGCCAACACCAGTTGTCCCAGTTCGTGCGGTTGAAGACAGAGCGGCACACACATTCCAGCCAGCTGCGCCGGTCGTAGAACCTCCGCGTCCAAGACCAGTGGCCGCAGCGCCAGCTGCACAACCAGCCGCCACTGCGCCACGTCCAGCGGCGCCGGCCGCCACAGCTGCCACAGGATGGATGGTTCAAATTGGATCATTTCCAACACGTGAACGTGCCGAAGTTGCACAACAAAGAATTGTTGCCGCACATCGCACGCTTATTGCGAACCGTCAATTTGTAATATTGCCGGCCCAAGTAAACAATCAAAATGTATTTCGTCTTCGTGTGACAGGATTCACAGGAAACGCAGAAGCAAACGATTGGTGCAGACAAGCAAGAACAAACGGTCTTGATTGTTTTGTCACGCGCTGATGCGCGTAAAGGGGTTAGTGGCTGGGGGCTAGGGGATAGCTCTGGGCAAAATTATTAACCCCCAACCCCTAACCCCTATCCCCCAGGAGTAAACAAAATGACAATATCTGTATGGAACATAATAATAATCGCAGCGCTTATATTCTTGCTTTTTGGGTCTCAGAAATTCCCAAGCATGATGCGCAATCTTGCCGAAGGCATCAAAATCTTTAAATCCGAAATCGGCGGAGATAAAAAGAAACCGACAAAGACAGAAGAGGCGAAAAAGCCAGCCGCAAAAAAGAAAGCGCCTGCGAAAAAGAAAGTAGCGGTTAAAAAGAAATAGTTCGTAATTCGTAAATCGTGAATCGTAAGTCGTAAGATGACAAACAACATTCACGATTTACGATTCACGATTTACGATTTACGATATATGTCCAAATCCAAAAAACGATTTTTGCCTGAATCTATTGAAAGCGCTTTGCGCTCGCTTGCGTCGCTGTCGCTTGGCATCGGACTTTTTGCACTGGCACTGACACTGACACTGGCACTGATTTTCCATAATCCTTGGTTGTCGGGCGTTGGTGCTGTATCTGGTTTTGGGCATCAAAGTGTCGTTGGCAACATAATCGCAGCATTTATTTATGTGATAGGTTTTGTCCCGACATTATTTGTATTTCTTTATATATTGCGTGTATCTATTGGATTGCTTTTGCGGTCGCCGGATGCATCGCCTGAATACGATGCAATGCGTGCATTTATTGCTGTGTTTTTTGCATCAGCTGGACTTGGCCTCATCTTGCCAAGTGCGTCAATGGGCGGAATGGCCGGCGTTATCATAAGCGCTGATGTATCAAGTCTGGTCGGCGGATTTTCATTATTGCTCGGCATTATGTCTATGATTGTATTTTTTGTTATGGCCGGCATGCTTTTGCATATTAAATTGAAATACATTGCGGTTATGTACCGGTCTGTGCGACATGTGGTTATGACGCTTGCGTCCGCACTGCACCTGGTGCAATATAATCCACCGTCCGAAGAAGACATAGAAGAATACGAAGAAGAGGCGGAAGAAGAATATGAAGAATACGAAGAAGAGGAAGAAGAATATGAAGAAGAGGCAAAGCCACGCAAGAAATCGGTACGCAAAACAGTGTCTTTGTTCCGTCTTCCTGATCCGAAATTTTTGGAAAAAACAATATTTGCAAAATATTCTGTGACGCCTGATCTTAAACGGAATGCCGCAAATATGGAGGCGTCATTTGAACAATATGGTGTTATCGGAGAGGTTCGGGGAATAAAACCAGGGCCCGTTGTCACGCTTTATGAATTTGAGCCGGTGCTGGGCATGCGATACAAAAGCATAGAACAAACTGTGCCTGATATGACACGTTCTATGGAGACTATTAATATTCGTATGGCGCCAATTCCGGGCACAAAATTTGTTGGCGTTGAAATGGTAAATATGTCGCGCGAAGAAATCCGTATGCAAAACCTTATTACGGACAAATCATTCAAAGAATCAAAGGCTGCTATACCCGTTATATTGGGCGTGAATATCGGCGGCAATCCAATTGTTATTGATCTTGCGAAACAACCGCATATGTTGATTGCTGGGCGCACCGGTTCCGGAAAATCTGTATTTATGCAATCTATATTAATGTCTTTGTTTTATCGTTTTTCTCCGGATGAGTTAAAGATAATTATGGTTGATCCAAAGACGGTTGAATTCGCGCTTTGGGAAAATATTCCACACCTTATGGCGCCGGTTGTATCGGACGCGCAAAAGTCTGTGAACGTTATGAAATGGGCGGTGCGTGAAATGGAAGAGCGTTATAAAAAGTTCAAAGACAACGCCGTACAAAACATAACCGGCTATAACCAAGTTATGGAAGAGATGCGGAAAAA